>CACYCG010000105.1 GCA_902772855.1 uncultured Ruminococcus sp. | reverse complement strand
ATCTTTCCGCTTCTCATGGCGATGGCGATGTAAATCATCGTGGCGAGGTCCCACAGGCCGTTGAAGATCAGCGCCCCGCCGAGGAAGATCATGAAATCCCGGGAAGCGTTGGTGGGCTGAGAGAAGGCGTAGATGCTGACCATGATCATCAGCACGGCGCCGATGGCCTGCACGATCCAGCCCTTGGAGGACATCCGGGCAAACTCAAGGGTATACTGGAGTTTCAGCACCGCCCCGATGAACAGCAGGACCGAAAGCGCCGCTGTCAGGATGGTCGCCAGCAGGTCCGGTTTGATGAGGATATAGACGCCGCTGCCGAGCAGGGCGAACCCCTGCACCATCGCAAAGGAGCCGAAGATCTCATTTCGCCGTGCCCGGATATAATCCACGAACTTGATCAGACCCCACAGGCAGAGCGCTGCGCCCACCGCCCGGCAGAGCAGCTCCTTGGACGAATCCGGGAACAGGACAAACAGCAGCCCAAGCAGGACCACGCCTGCATTCAGCAGGATAAACTCCTTAGTCACGTCTTTTGCCATTTGCTTGACTTTTGTGTCGTCTTTTTTCTTCATGAAAGACCCTCCTCTGTTTTATGTTCCGGCTAAACGGGGATCAGCCGGTTTTCTTTGACCAAATGTGTCAGCACGCCTTCCTGCCAAAGCCCTTTGCGTTCGGTTCCGTCCGGGAGAAATTCAATGCCCAGCCCGTGGCGTTTTCCGTTTTGCTGCATTCCGAAAAAGGTCACGGTGCCGTCCGGGGCGGTTTCTTTCAGCAGCTCCTCGGGCAGCGGCTCCTTGCTGAAAAGCGTATAGGCGAACGTGGGGACCCGGCGATCCATCAAAGCGGAATATTCATACTCTTTTTTCAGCAGGCCGCAGCTCTCACTTCCGGAATCGCCGCCCGGAGAAGTAGAGGTATGTTCATACGTTTCAAAAGCAAACCCCACCGCTTTTCCGTCTTCAAAAAAAGCGCAGAAGCGCTGAAACACCGTGTCGTCAAAATCGCCGTGGTCCCAGGAGTAGCTGTTGTACCACGACTGGCTGCCAAAGGTGTGCAGATAGGCTTCTTTAGCAAGTGCCTGATAGCGGGCGGCCTTGTCCGGGTCGCTGTCCCGATACTGTGCGGAAAGAGTCAGAAGTGCCTGATACTGGCGCCAGGAATCCGGTCCGCCCCAGGAAATGCTTTCGGGGTACGACAGCCCCGTCCGCACGAACTGCTCCAGCAGCAAAAGCGAATCATCAGACGTCTGCGACAGTTCCCATTCAAGGTTCGCTTTCTTTTTCGCCAGTTCGTTTTGTCCTCCGGGTTCCTCCGACAGCAGCCGGGCATACAGGGCGATCAGCCGTTTTTTCGTGTTCGCCGCCTCGTTCTCCCGGGCGCCGGCCCGCTGTGCCTGCAGCAGCGTCAGCAGGGATTCTTCCGTTTCCGCCCGAACCGAAAGCTGCATCGCCTTTTCCAGAAAAGCCCCTGCCGCCTCCGGCGGGGATTTCTGCGCCGCCGACATATACAGGTCATACAGCGCCTGCACGTCCTCTTCCTCCGTAACCGTCCCCACGTTGAGGAAGCGTCCGTTCAAAATAACGTGCGTCAGTTCCCCGTCCTGCCAGAAGCCCGGCAGCTCTGCCGTTTCAAACCGGTTGTGATAGAACGCCGACCCCAGCCCGTCATACACTTCGTTTTCATGCGCCCCGCAGTAAACGAGGATGCCATACCCGGAGCGGAGGTAATGATAGTCAGCAAGCAGGCGGGAGGAGCGGTCTGTTCTGTCATATTCGGAAAAGGAGCGTCCGCAGAAGGGGTCTTCGTTCACGGCATAGGCCCCATGGGAAAACCACAGGCAGTCGGCTCTTCCGTTCACGTCCATCTCGTCCGCCATCCCGAATATACGGCAGACGTCGTATTCTCCGTTATCCTTTTCCCGGAAGACCCGCACCCAGACGAATCCGCTAAACTTTCCACCGGGCGCAAAGCCGGAAGTAAGCGTAATGAGGCGGTACCCCTTCTCATCGGCTGATTCCGTCCGTTTGGTGCAGAAAGAATCAGGCAGAGGCACAGCTGTTGAAAACGTTTCCATAGAACCCTCCTTTTTTAGTCAAATTGCCGGATATTGACAGTTTCAGTATACCATATTATCCCACAGAATTCAAGCCAGCGGCAGCGGCGGCGCTGCACCCCGGGTCTGGGGGAGTGCCCCCAGGCAGCGGCGGCGCTGCACCCCGGGTCTGGGGGAGTGCCCCCAGACCCCCCTTCCGGGGCTTGAGCTTGATGAAGACGCTATAAAGTTTTGCAAAGGAAAGCAAAGTTTCGGTCCACCCTTTT
>CACYCG010000104.1 GCA_902772855.1 uncultured Ruminococcus sp. | reverse complement strand
GCCCTTGGGGTGCGCCAACGGCGGCGCTCCTGTTATTCACTCAAAGAAGGGAGGAAAGACAGTGCCGGTATATTATATCAAAGGAGAGAAAAAAATGTCCGGAAACGCTTCCAAAGAAACGCCGGCAAAGCCCAAAGGCGGAAAGCAGCGCATTCATGCGCTGGACGAACTGCGGGGCTTTGCTGTCTTCTGCATGGTTTTTTATCACGGCTTCTATTCCATCGGGTATTTCTTCGGATGGGACTGGGGCATCTGGCTGGTCAATTTCTTCCGCCCGGTGGAGCCGCTGTTTGCCGGGCTGTTCATTCTGATTTCCGGCATTTGCTCCAACCTGAGCCATTCCAATATCGAGCGAGGGGCCAAGCTGTTTTTTATTTCCTATGCGGTCACGGTCGTCACCTATTTTGCCGTGGGCAGTCAATCGGCCATCCGATTCGGCATTTTACATATGCTGTCGATTGCCATGATGCTGTTCGGGGTGACGGCGGTCGTGCTGCGCTTTGTGCCGCTGTGGGTCGGAATCCCGCTGAACGTCCTGCTGTTCTTGTTCACGCTCTCTGTCAGCAGCGGCAGTGTGGGGATCCCCTATGTCTGGAGCCTGTCCCTTCCCGCAGAGTGGTACCAGACCGATTTTCTCTACCCGCTGGGGCTCCATCCGAAAAACTTTTCCTCCAGCGATTATTTCCCGCTGATGCCCTGGCTGTTTTTGTTTTTCACCGGGGGCTTTTTGGGAAGACTGGCCGCACAAAAGAAGTTCCCGAAAGGGATGTATAAAAAACATATCGGTTTCTTTGCGGTAATGGGACGCCATGCGCTGCTGATCTATCTGGTGCATCAGCCGGTCATTTTCGGGCTGTGCCAGTTGATGGCGCTGCTGCTCCCATCCAGATAAGCCGACCAAAGGAGGATGTAACATGAGCAAAAAGAAAAAAAACCAGACCCCCCCGGTCCCGGCTGAAGCGCCCGCCCAGCCGGAAAAAGCAGCAGAAGAAGCCGCACCTCTCCCAAAGCCTTCTGCTCCGGAGGAAACCTCTCCTTCCCCGGTTCCGTCCGCTCCGGAGGAAGCCCCCGGAACGCCCCCGGCGCAGGAAGAACAGCCCCCTGAAAAGCCGGAAGAAACAGCCGATTCCCCGGAAGTGGCCCCAGAGGGACCCTCTTCTGCCCCGGACGCCCCCCCGAAGGAGATCCCCCTCACCCCGCAGCAGCAATTGCGGGGCGACCCGCTGTACCGGCGGGGCCGAAAGGTGTATGTGACCGGGCTGATCATCACAGCGGTGTTTCTGCTTGCCAATACCGCCCGGTATTTTTTAGAGATCGAACTCATCCTCGGCGGAGGGCTATGCACGCCGTATCTGTATTTTCTTGTCATCATCCCGGCGGCCATTATGATCACCGGCGTAGCGATGACGGAAAAGGCGTGCCGGAAATATGGGGTCAAGGAAGAAAACAAAACGCTGATCGGCTTTATTTCCGTCTGCACGGCGCTGATCATCGCCCTGGGCGTGGTCAATATCGTGAAGCCGCCGAAGAAGGTCTACACCTCCACCGATTACGAGCTGCGCCCGGGACAAACGCTGACGGCGATGGAATACGTTGAATACGGCCTCATGGACGAGCCCCGCCCGAATCTGCCCCCGGACCATCGGGTGGCTATCTATAAAACATGGGGACCTTTCGGCCAGCTGGTAGCCTCCGACGACGTCTTTTACGGAAGCTATGAAATTCAGACCGCCGATGGCGACAACAACTACAAGATCCACGTCATCAGTATGTCCAAAGACGAATGGTATCCCTTTACCTATTGAGAAGGAGTTTTTATTGTATATGGATTTTGCCGATCAATTAGCCAAAGAGTTTTCAATCCGCCCGGACTATGCGGAAAACATCATCCGCCTGTTAGAGGAGGGCAACACGATCCCCTTCATCGCCCGCTACCGCAAGGAACTGCACGGCGCCATGGACGATCAGACCCTTCGTTCCTTCAGCGAACGGCTGGAATACCTGAAAAACCTGCAGCAGCGCAGGCAGGAAGTGTTTTCCCTGATCGAAGGGATGGGAAAAATGACCGAAGCCCTCGCCAAAGCGATAGAGGAAGCGCAGGTGCTGTCGGAGGTGGAGGACCTTTACCGTCCGTTCCGGCCAAAACGAAAAACAAGGGCGTCCATCGCCAGAGAAAAAGGACTGGAGGGGCTGGCGGAGCTGCTGATGGAGCAGGACCCTGCCCGGGATATGGAGCAGGCCGCCGAAGCGTTTGTCGACCCGGAAAAGGGTGTGGCGACCGTGGAAGACGCCCTGCAGGGCGCTGCGGATATTATTGCTGAAAACATTTCCGACGATGCGGGCATTCGCAAACGGCTGAAAAACATCATCCGTCTTAACGGAAGCCTTTCCTCCCAGGCCGCCGACCCGGAGCAGGACAGCGTTTATAAAAACTATTATGATTACGAAGAACCCCTTTCCAAGATCGCCAACCATCGGGTGCTGGCCATCAACCGGGGCGAAAAAGAAGGGTTTCTGAAAGTGGGGATCGACATTCCCCCGGAAAAATGCCTGACGATCCTGTACCGCCTGCTGGTCAAAGGGGAAGGGGACGCCTGTGAGCGGGTGAAACTCATTTGTCAGGATGCCTACACCCGGCTGCTCTTCCCGTCTTTGGAGCGGGAGATCCGCAGCGAGCTGACGGAGAAGGCGGATGTGGATTCCATCTCTGTGTTTGCGATGAATCTGCGGGGGCTTCTGATGCAGCCGCCTGTCAAGGGAAAAGTAACCATCGGGCTGGACCCCGGCTACCGCACCGGCTGCAAGGTGGCGGTGGTGGATGCCACCGGACGGGTGCTGGACACCACGGTGATCTACCCCACCCACAGCAGGGAACAGATCAAGCGCTCCAAAGAAACCCTCCTGCGCCTGATCTCCGCCTATCACGCCGACGTTCTTTCCATCGGGAACGGCACGGCCTCCCGGGAAACGGAAGCCTTTGCAGCGGAGGTGATCGCCGCTTCGCCCCGCCCGGTATCCTATATGATCGTCAATGAAGCGGGCGCTTCGGTGTATTCCGCTTCCAAATTAGCGGCGCAGGAAATGCCGGAATTGGACCTCACCCTGAGGAGCGCCGTTTCCATCGCCCGCCGCCTGCAGGACCCGCTGGCGGAGTTAGTGAAGATCGAGCCGAAAGCCATCGGCGTGGGGCAGTATCAGCATGATATGCCGCAAAAGCAGTTGGCGGAAGCTCTGGATGGGGTGGTGGAAGACTGCGTCAACCATGTGGGAGCGGACCTGAACACCGCCTCCCCCTCCCTGCTGTCGCATATTGCCGGCATCAGCAAAACGGTCTCGGAAAATATTGTCGCCTACCGGGAAGCCAACGGAGCCTTCCATTCCCGCAGCGAGCTGAAAAAGGTGCCGAAACTCGGCCCCCGTGCCTTTGAACAATGCGCCGGATTCCTGCGGGTGGCGGAAAGCGCCGACCCCCTCGACAACACCGGCGTGCACCCGGAATCCTACAAAGCTGCCCGGGAGCTGCTGAAGGTGTTCGGGTTTACTCCGGACGATATTGCCGCCGGAAGAGTAGGCGCTCTGCGGGAGCTTGTGAAGCAGCGGGGCGCTGCCGAAGTGGCGGCCGCCATCGGCGTGGGAGAACCCACCCTGCAGGACATTATCACCGAGCTGACCAAGCCCGGCCGGGACCCCCGGGACGAACTGCCCCCGCCCATGCTGCGTAAAGACGTGCTGGACATGAAAGACCTGTGCGAAGGCATGGTGCTGACCGGGACGGTTCGGAATGTTATCGACTTCGGCGCCTTTGTGGACATCGGGGTGCATCAGGACGGGCTGGTGCATATTTCCCAGTTCGGCAGGAAGGTAAAGCACCCCTCGGAGGTCGTTTCCGTGGGAGATATGGTGCAGGTAAAGGTCCTTTCGGTGGATGCCGCCAAGGGAAGGATCTCCCTCTCCATGAAAGATCTGTAAAAGGAGCAATCGCATGAAACGATACGAAATAGCTCTTTTTGATTTGGACGGAACGCTCAGCCAGTCGGGAGAAGGGATTTTAGACTGTGTGCGGCAGGTTTTCGCCGAAACCGGCAAGCCGCTGCCGGATGAGCAAACGCTGTCCACCTTTATCGGGCCGCCGATGTTTGACAGCCTGCGGCGCTGCGGTTTCGGAGAAGAGGAAGCCAAAGAAGGGGTGGCGCTGTACAAGCGGCATTTTGTGGAACATGGGATCTATAAAAACCGGGTCTATGACGGGATCATCCCGGTGCTCTCCCGCCTGCAGGCAGAAGGAGTGCGGCTGGGGGTCGCCTCCACGAAATACCAGCCGTTTACCGACCGCATTATTGAGATGCTGCACCTGTCGCCCTATTTTGAAGCAGTGGGCGGGTCCACCGCCCTGACAGGTGCCCCGGAAGGCCAGACGCCGCCCCGCCACACGAAAATTGACGTCATGCGCTATGTCATCGGCGCCCTGCGGCAGCGCCCGGAAGACCGGGTGGTGATGATCGGGGACACGAAATTCGATGCAGACGGCGCCGCCGCCTCCGGCTGCGATTTCATCGGCTGTCTGTTCGGCTACGGCACGAAAGAAACGATGGCCGAAGCCTACACCATCGGCCAGCCGCTCTGGGCCGCCTCCCCCCCGGACATCCTTCCGCTGATCCTGCCGGAGGAAAACTGAAGAAAATCAGCCGTCACCGAGAAGGTGGCGGCTGATTGTTTGGGTTCAATGATTTGCGGGGAGGCGCCTTGGCGGGGACAGCCGTGCTCCGTAACCGGTCTGTTGAGAGCAGGAACAACTGCTTGCGCCGGGGGAAACCTGCCGGGGAAACCTTTTTTGAAAAAAAGGGTTCCCCGGACCCCCTTCCAAAAAACTTTCCGTTTGAATTTTCGCAACGGAACGCAGGTTTTCGTCCAACTTTTTCAACAGGCCGATGACGGCGCTGACCCACAGGCGGCGGAAGAGCGTTCCCCCGCCGGGCAGTCATGGGTTTATTAGCCTCAACGTTCTTGTCAGCGGAGCCTGTGCAAAGGCTTGCGGGGTTCAGGCCGGCAGGCGGCTTCTCCTCCAGAAAATAGCAACCCCGAAAGAAAACCTCCCACACGGGGCCTCACATAAAAACACCCCCCGACAGGTTCCTGTCAGAGGGCGCATGGTTGGAAAGCGAGCGAGGCTTCAGACGCCCCAGCGTTTTTTGCGGGAGCGGTACAATCCCCCGATCACCGCAGCGGCGCCCAGCGTAGCCAGAGCGGAGCCGCACAGGATCAGAATGATCTTCATCACCGGTTTTTCCTGAATATCCTTTTTATCGTAATAGCACAGCACATACACGGGGTCTCCGCCGAACACGCCGGTGGTGTTGTCGGTAGTCGAAACTAACTTCATGTCGTCATATTCCCGTTCTGTCACTGTGTAGGTATCGCCGCTTTTGCCGTAGATGACTTCATCGTCCAGCAGGGTTCCGTCACTTCTCAGGCACACTAAATGCAGCTCACTGGTCCTCACGATCGTCCCGTAGCTGATCCAGACCTCCCGGCTGACGGAGTAGGAGGTGTTGTCGGTGATCTTGCCGTCCTTGCTGCTGAAGCGCACCTGCAGATCCTTTTCACTGCCGAGGTCCTTCAGCGTCAGCACAAACCAGCCTTCCCCTTTGGAAGCATCCGGAGCCATTTCCTTTCCGGGGAGGGGGTCGGTCAGCAGTTCCGCCTCATCGCCAAGCCCGGCGGTCACACAGGCATACACCGTGCCCATGTTTTCCGAATCAAAGTAATGGATGATGAGATCGGACACCTGCGCTTTCTGGTAATAATAGCAGACCTCCACATCTCCCTCTCCCATTTTTCCGGCGGCGTTGTGGGGGAACAGGGACATATCCACTTCCATCCCCGAAAGCGTTTTGATGTCGGCGGCGTAATAATCGCCTTCCCGCACCTGCCGCACTAAAGGCGGGAACAATTCCACGTCATCGGTGCCTAAAAACGCATCTCCCTTCGTGAGATATCTCACGGTCAGCGTGCGCACAGCGCCCGGGTATTTCAGGTAGCGGTAGGTCACCGTCTGCGGGGCACGGGTGAAGGTCCCGATCGGCTTCCCATCCACGCCCTGATAATCATAGGCGACATCGAGCAGGTGATCTTCCTCGCTGACGTAGCCGTCCCCTTCCTGTCCTTTGAGCACCAGCTGACGGATCACTTCTCCGCTGCCCGTTTCCTGATACTGCACCGTCACCACGCACTGATTGGAAACCAGCGCCGCCTTGTCAAAGCTTTCTTTATCCACCAGCACCAGCGCCGTCCCGGCGGGCACGGTCACAGTGGTCCCGGACAATTCTCCAAGGCTCGTAATGCCTGCCTGCACCCCGTTGACAACCACCACCCATTTGTCGGGAACGGTTTCGCCGGCGGTTTTCAGGGTGACTTCTGCGTCTGTTTCGGAGGCGTTGAACAGCAGGGCCGCTGTTTTCCATTCCTTCCCGGCCGTCAGAACGTTTTCGATGGTATAGGCGACCACGCCGTCCGGGGTTTCGGAAAAGGTCATTTTTTGCGCAGAGGTCAGTTTCGGGTCCCGAAACGGGGCGAAGCTCCGGCGCAGTTCGATCAGCCCCTGATAATACGACTGCAGATCCGCATACTGCACCAGACAGTTCCAGTCGATCTTATTGATGCGGTCGGGGGAGATATAGCTGTTTTCATCCCCTAACTTTGTGCGGGCAAATTCTTCCCCCGCCTGCATAAAGCTGATGCCCTGCGAGGTCAGGGTAATGGCGGCCGCCAGCCGGTTCATCGCCACCAGCGTTTCGTCCCGCTGTGTAAAGCTGTCGTCGTTTTTCACGGACAGCACCAGTTTATCGTACAGAGTATAGTTATCATGCGCCGAGATATAGGTGACGGATTGAGAAGGCTGCTTCAGCCAGGCGGAGGAATCCATCGTATTGGCAGCGATGGCATCGATCACCAGCGCTTTCCCGGCGCCGCTCTGCACAAAGCCGCCCTCCCGGCCGTTGAACACATGGCCTTTCACCGCATCCCGGAAATTATCGTTGAAGGCGCCGATCCGGTCGCTCAGCAGACGGATATTCTCCTTGGTGCAGGTTTTCGCCTTGGTCGCCACCGCTGAAGCCGCCCACGGCTCCCCGTACAGCAGGATCTTGTCCCCATGCTCCACCTGCTGATCCACCGCCGCACGAAGCTGGTTCATCGTTTCCACATCCAGCACGCCCATCAGGTCAAAGCGGAAGCCGTCGATATGATATTCATTGATCCAGTACAAAACGGAATCGATCATATATTTGCGGTACATCAAATGGTCGCTGGCCGCCTCATTCCCGCAGGCGGAGGCATCGGCAAAAGTGCCGTCCGGGTTCATGCGGAAATAATAGCCCGGCACTGTGTTTTCAAAGCAGCTCCCCTTGGCGGAATAGGAATGGTTGTACACCACGTCCATAATGACCCCGATCCCCGCCTGATGCAGCGCCTGCACCATCTGCTTAAACTCCCGGATCCGCACGTTGCCGTCATAGGGGTTGGTGGAGTAGGAGCCTTCCGGGACGTTATAGTTTTTCGGGTCATAGCCCCAGTTGTATTCATCGGAATCCAGATGGGTCTCATCCACGGTGGCGTAGTCATACACCGGCAGAAGCTGCACATGGGTAATGCCCAGTTTTTTCAGGTAGTCAATGCCGGTGGAAATGCCTTCCTTTCCGGCAAGGGTGGTGCCGGTTTCGGTAAAGGCGAGGTACTTTCCCCGGTGCTTGATGGAAATGCCCGAAGCCTCATCGGAGGAAAAATCCCGCACATGAATTTCCCACACCACGGCATCGGTCGGATGATCGCACAAAATATGCTGGTCCTTCTCCCAGCCTTCCGGATTGGTGGAAGGAAGGTCCACCACCATGCTGCGGTTGCCGTTGACGCCCACCGCCTTGGAGTACACATCCGCCGTTTCCGTGGTCACGCCGTCAATGGTGACCAGATAGGTGTAGTACAGGTTCTTTTTATCCCCGTTGAGCGTCACGCTCCACACGCCGTTATCCTGTTTTTTCATGGCGGTGGTGGAAACGTCCTGCGCCCCGGCTTCTGCGGGGCTGCCGGTTTTATACAATTTCACCGCCACGCCGGAGGCCGTCGGCGCCCATACCTTAAAGGTGGTCCCCCGCTTGGAATAAACCGCTCCCAGATCGTTTCCGCTGTAGGCCTGCTCATCGAGAGGATGCGCATAGGAAACCGGTTTTTCCGCCGCCTCGGTTTCTCCGGGTTGATTCACGGCTTGTGTCGTCATAATACTTCCTCCTAACATCATTGTGATAGCCAAAAAGCTGCCAAGTATTCGTTTGAGTTTCAGCAAACTTATCCCTCCACTCCAGTTCTCCTGCTATTTTACCATATTCTCCCGCCTGATTACAATAACTTTTCGGTAACTTTCCAAAAAAACCGCCGCTTCGGACAGAGCGATGGCTGTCCGAAAGCGGCAAAGCATTCCTATGGGAAAATCATTTCTTTTTCGGGGCCCCTTTTTTGACCAAAAGGACCGGTCGTTTCTGCTCATTGACCGGAAGCGGAAAACGGAAGGGCTTGCGGGGGTGTCCCTTCGGCTTTTTGTACACCTTCGGCCTGGTCGGGTCGGCGGGCGCCGTTTCATATTTCCGGCGGGGGATCTTTCTTTCCCGCAGACGGGAAAAGACAAAGCGGCGAATGAGGGTATAAAGCACAGACGTCACCGCTCCGCTGACCAGCAGCCCAATCACGCCGAAGAAATTGCTGAACAGAATAATCGCCGAGATCAGCAGAATCGGCGGCAGCCCGATATTGGAGCCGACCACTCTGGGGAAGATGAGGTTTCCCTCGATCTGCTGCAGGCAGATCATGAACACAATGAACCACACCGCCTGAATGGGGCTTTGGGTCAGGATGAACAGTGCCCCGATGCCGGCGCCGATATACACGCCGAACATGGGGATCCAGGAGAGGATCGCCACCATCACCCCGATGAGCGCCGCATAGGGGAAGCCGAAGATCGTCATGCCCAAAGCGGTCAGGCTGCCTAAAATGACGCATTCCATCATCTGCCCGGTAATGCAGTTATAAAAAGATTTATTGGTCAGTGCGCCGACTTCTACTATATAATCCGCCGCTTTCATCGGCATGGTCGCATACAGCAGTTTTTTGACGCTGGTGGCGATTTTTTCCTTGCGGGCGAGAGCATACACCGCCAGCACAATGCCTAAAAAGAAGTTGACCGCTATGCTGATGATGGAGCCGATCATATTCATGGCGTTGCTCACCAGCCCCGCCGCATCATTCTGCAGAAAATGGGTGATCCCGTTATTGATGAAATCCCAGTCGATCGTCACATTGGACATCACCTGCGCCACATATTCATTTTCTTCGCTTTGTTCAGACAGCCATTCCCGCACCTGCTGCACGGTCCCGGGGATGGAGGTGGCCAGACTGTTCAGGCTTTTGCCGATCTCCGGGATGATGATGATCAGAAAGACTCCGATGATGGCCACAAAAATAGCGATCGACAGCGTGATGGCCACCGGGCGGCGCATTTTTTCGAGCACCGGCTTCACCGGCTTGCCGTTCTTGGGGCGGAACAGCTTTTTTTCGATGGCCTTCAGCGGCACGTTCAGGAAAAAGCTGAAACAGATGGCGATAATGAAGGGCATCAGAACGTACATCAGCCAGTTCAGGAAGCCCATCACCACGTTCATATTCTGCAGTCCAAGATACAGCAGGATCAGCACTGACCCGACAAACAGGACTTTTTCAATATTTTTTCGGTCTAAGTTCATACCACATCGCTCCGATTGCTGATTGATTCTTCTGCCTGGTCCGCCGCTATGCAGCCGCCTCCCAGCACAATATCCCCCTGATAGCACACCAGCGCCTGTCCCGGCGTCACCGCCCGCTGCGGGCTGTCAAACTCCACTTTTGCCCGCTGTCCGGGCAGCAGATACACCACCGCCGGCTGCTCTTTCTGATTATATCGAACACGGGCGGTCACCCGCACCGGTTCTTCCGGCCATTCCCCGGAAATCCAGTTCACCTGCTCCACAAAAGCCGTTTTAGAAAACAGGGCCTCTCCCTTCCCCAGGGTCACGGTGTTGCGGGCGGCGTCTTTTTTCAGCACGAACATCGGCTCTCCGAACGCCACCCCCAGCCCCTTGCGCTGACCGATGGTATAGCGGATAATGCCTTTATGCCGTCCGATGACCCGGCCCTGCTCATCCACAAAATCCCCTTCCGGGAAGCGCTCCCCGGTGTAGCTTTCAATAAAGGCGGCGTAATCCCCGTCCGGAACAAAGCAGATATCCTGACTGTCGGGCTTGTGGGCATTCCCAAAGCCGTACTGCTCCGCCAGCGCCCTTGTCTGCTCCTTGGTCATCTCCCCAATGGGAAACAGCAGGCGGGAAAGCTGCTCCTGCGTCAGCCCGTACAGAACGTAGCTCTGGTCTTTGGAAGGGTCCAGCCCCTTCAGAAGCTGATAGCGTCCGGTCGTTTCGTCAAACCGCCGGCGCACATAATGCCCGGTGGCTAAATAATCCATTCCCAGTTCCTGCGCCCTTCGCAGCAGGGTATCGAACTTGACGGACCGGTTGCATTCAATGCAGGGATTGGGGGTAAGCCCCTTCTGATAGGCCCTGCAAAACGTCTCCACCACCGTTTCCCGAAACCGCTCTCCGAACGGGAACACATAAAAATCTATCCCCAGCCGATGCGCCACCTGACGGGCGTCTTCCGCATCTTCCAGCGAACAGCAGGAGGAGGGTTCTCCGTCCGGCTGGGCCGGGTCATACAGCCGCATCATCGCACCGGTCACTTCATAGGTTTCCCGGAGAACGGCCGCCGCCACGGAACTATCCACTCCGCCGCTCATCGCCACCATTACTTTTCCGGCCATTATGCCGCTCCCCCTTAATAATTGATCAGATCCCACGGCGTGATCATGCCTAAGATCCGGCCGCCCAAAGAGCCGTTATCGGTAATGAACACCGCCGCCAGCCGTTTGGAGCGCCACTGGTGCTTTTCAAACATCACCCGCACGTCCTCCACCGTCGCCTCGTTGCCGCAGAACTGAAAGCGCTCGGTGATATGCCGGTCCACCGGCAGCAGCTCCGCAAAATCCCCGATGACCATTTCATCGCTGATGGCGGAAAGCCCTCTGGAGATGATGTAGGTAAAAATCGTACTGACGCTGAACACACCCACCCATTCGCCGTTTTCGATCACCGGCACATGGGAAAATCCCTGCCGCTCCATTTTTTTCATCACCGTCAGCACCCGCTGGGACGGGGTGGCCTTGAGGATATCGGGGTAAAGCGTGGCGCAGGTGAGCGCCAACGGGGGCTGCCGCACATAGTCTGTCACCGACATCAGAAACCGGATGATCGCCTGTGACGGCTGCAGCACCCGCTCCCCGTCAAACTCCGCATGATGGGACAAAAAGTTGCGGATCTCCCGGCAAAGGTTCAGCCGGTCCCGGAAAGGCTCGCTTTCCCGTTCGCTTAAAAACTTCACGATCGGGCTGCCGAACGTTTTTTCGTCAAAGCCGTATTTTTTGGCCAGCGCCTGCTCCAGTTCCCGGTAGCAGTTCAAAAACTCATCCGCGCGGTCCTTGCCTTCCATGGATCCTCATCCTTCCACCTGATATTTTTCTGCCAGGTATTCGTCATAGGTTGCGGTAATATCCCGGATCCCCTTTTCTTCGATCACAATGATCCGGTTGGCCACCGTGGAAATAAACTCATGGTCATGGGACGTAAACAGCACCACGCCCTTGAAGCTCTGCAGGCCCTTATTCACAGCGGTGATGGATTCCAGGTCCAGATGGTTGGTCGGCTGGTCCAGCAGCAGCACGTTGGCGCCGAACATCATCATGCGGGACAGCATACACCGCACCCGCTCCCCGCCGGAAAGCACCTTCACCGGCTTGAACACGTCCTCCCCGGAAAACAGCATTCTTCCCAAAAAGCCCCGCAGGTAGGTGTCGGTGGTATCGTTCCCCCGCACATACTGCCGCAGCCAGTCGATAATGGTTTCTTCCCGTCCTTCAAAAAAGGCGGTATTATCCTTCGGGAAATAGGACTGGCTGGTCGTGCCGCCCCATTTGAATGTGCCCTCATCCGGCTCCGTCAGCTCCATGAGAATATCAAACAGGGCCGTGACCGCCAATTCGTTATCGCACAAAAAAGCGACCTTATCCGTCCGTTCAATGCGGAACGAAACGTCATCGAGCACCTTCACGCCGTCCACGCTTTTGGAAAGCCCTTCCACCACCAGCACCTCCTTGCCCACCTCTCGGTCGGGGGTGAAGCTGACAAACGGATAGCGCCGGGAAGAAGCGGGCATTTCTTCCACCGTCAGTTTTTCCAGCAGCTTGCGGCGGGAGGTCGCCTGTCTGGATTTGGATTTATTGGCGGAAAACCGCTGCACAAAGGTCTGCAGTTCCTTGATTTTTTCCTCTGTCCGCTTATTCTGCTGTTTCAGCATGGCCTGAATGAGCTGGCTGGATTCATACCAGAACTCATAATTGCCCACATACAGCTTGATCTTATTGTAATCAATATCCACCATATGCGTGCAGACCGTATTCAGAAAATGCCGGTCATGCGACACCACGATGACCGTCCCGGGGTAATCCAGGATAAAATCCTCCAGCCAGGCGATGGCTTTGATGTCGAGGTTATTGGTCGGCTCATCAAGGAGAATGATCTCCGGCTGCCCGAAGAGCGCCTGCGCCAGCAGCACCTTGACTTTTTCGTTTCCGGTCAGGTTTTTCATGGGGCTTTGCAGCAGGTCTTCCGAAAGCCCCAATCCCTGGATCAGCCGGGACGCATCGCTTTCCGCCTCCCAGCCGTTGAGTTCGGCAAACTCCGCCTCCAGTTCAGAGGCCCGCAGGCCGTCCTCATCGGTAAAATCCTCTTTCAGATAAATGGCGTCCTTTTCCTTCATCACGTCATACAGGCGCTTATTGCCGTAGATGACCGTATCGAGCACGGTGTATTCATCAAACGCAAAATGGTCCTGCTTGAGCACCGACATCCGGGTGTTTTCGGAAATGACCACTTCTCCCTTGGTCGGCTCCAGCTCTCCGGAAAGCACTTTCAGAAAGGTTGACTTTCCCGCCCCGTTTGCCCCGATGATGCCGTAGCAGTTATTATCGGTCAGTTTCAGGTCAACGTGAGAAAAAAGCGGCGTACCGCTGAAGTTCACCGAAACATCGCTGACTGTAATCATATTGTTTTCTCCCTTTTTCCTTTTTTCCTTTTCTTCCGCTTATCCCTTTTCGTGAAAATTGTCCCAATCAAACTCCCGCAGCCTTCCGAAGTTTTGAAGCTGGGGATAATCCCACTGCCGCAGCACCTCATAGGCGGCGATCGCTGCCGAATTGGACAGATTCAGGCTTCTGGCCTCCCCGATCATCGGGATCCGCACCGTTGTGTCCGGGTGCTCATGCAGCAGCTCTTCCGGAAGCCCTTTGGTTTCCTTTCCGAACACCAGATAGCAGTCCTCCGGATAGCGGATGTCGGTAAACTTCCGGGGCGCTTTGGTCGAAAAGAAATAATACGCCCCGCCCGCCGTGCGGGCAAAGAAATCCGCTGTATTTTCGTAATAGGTGATATCCAAAAAATGCCAGTAATCCAGCCCGGCCCGCTTGAGATGCCTGTCGGTCGGTGTGAATCCCATCGGCTTCACCAAATGCAGCCGGGCGCCCGTGGCCGCACAGGTGCGGGCAATATTCCCCGTGTTCTGGGGGATCTCCGGCTCTACCAGCACGATATTGAGCTGTGCCATGCTTTCCTCATTCCTTTTCCCGCCCTGTGACGGGAGTTTTTATGGTAGTGTTGAAAAGGGAGAAAGCCTTCCCGGTCTTCTCCCATACCTGCGCGCCGCTGCTTGCAAGACGCCTCACATTTTCTTCTCTTTTTCTTTCTTACACTGCAAGTTTTTAGGAAGGGGGTCCTCCGGAAGGGTTTCCCCCGGAAAAGCCCCCGGAAAAGTCAGAACTTGCGGAAGCGGGTGTAGCGGCGTTCGAGGAGGGCGCCGGTGTCTACGGAACCCAGTTTGACAAAGGTCTGGGCGATCAGGTTTTTCAGGCTGTCGAATAAAACACTGTCCGCCGTTCTCGGTTCCCGGATAATGCGCTCGATAACGCCTAATTTGAACAGATCCTGAGAAGTGAGCTTCAGACATTCCGAAGCCTCGGCGGTGCGGGTAGCGTCTTTCCACAAAATGCTGGCGCAGCCCTCCGGGGAAATAACGGAGTAGATCGCATTTTCCATCATCCAGACCTCATCGGCCACGGCCAGCGCCAGTGCTCCGCCGCTGCCGCCTTCTCCGATCAGGATGGAGAGAATGGGTGTTTTCAGCGTCATCATTTCCATCAGGTTTTCGGCGATGGCCTCGCCCTGTCCCCGCTCTTCCGCGCCAATGCCGCAGTAAGCGCCGGAGGTGTCCACCAGACAGATCACCGGCCGGTGAAACTTTTCTGCCTGCTTCATCAGCCGGAGCGCCTTGCGGTAGCCTTCCGGGTGAGCGGAGCCGAAGTTCCGGTCCATGCGCTCCTTGAGATTCCGTCCCTTTTCCAGAGCGATCACCGTCACCGGGCGGCCGTTGAGCATGGCGATCCCGCCGATCACAGCTCTGTCATCGGCAAAGCGCCGGTCTCCGTGCAGCTCCATGAAGCTGTCCCCGAAAATACGGTCGATATAATCCACGGCTGTGGGACGGTCGTTGGACCGTGCCGCCGTTACACAATCTATAGCATTCATGTTCACTTTTCCCCTTCCCGACGGACAGCCCCGTGCAGCTTCAGCAGCCGGGTGAGTGTTTCCTTCAGTTCCCCTCGGGGCACCACCGCATCCACAAAGCCCTTTTCCAGCAGAAACTCCGCCGACTGAAAATCTTTCGGCAGCTTCTGACGGATGGTTTGTTCAATCACTCTCGGACCGGCAAAGCCGACCAGCGCCCTCGGCTCGGACAGGATGACGTCCCCTTCCATCGCAAAACTGGCGGTCACGCCGCCGGTGGTGGGGTCGGTCAGCACGGTAATATACAGCAGTCCGGCGTCGCTGTGGCGCTTGACGGCGCCGCTCGTTTTCGCCATCTGCATCAGGGAGAGGATTCCCTCCTGCATTCTGGCGCCGCCGGAAACGGTAAAAATCACCACGGGAAGCCGGTGCTTGGCGGCGTATTCAAACGCCCGGGTGATCTTCTCCCCGGTGACCGTGCCCATAGAACCCATCATGAACTGCGAATTCATCACCGCCAACACCGTTTCATAGCCCCCGATGGTGGCCAGCCCGGTGATGACGGATTCGTTTTCCCCGCTGTTGAGGCGGGCATTTTTCAGCTTTCGGGTATAATCCGGAAATCCGATGACGTTGGAGGAGATCATCTCGGCGTCGAATTCCTCAAAACTGCCCTCGTCGGCGGTGATGCCGATGCGCTGACGTGCGCCAATGCGGAAATGATAGCCGCATTTCGGGCAGACCTTGAGGTTTTCTTCCAGATCCGCCGACAGCACCGGGGTTTTGCACACCGGGCATTTCACCCACAGCTCGTCGGGGATATACGGGCGGTTTTCCACCGATTCCCCCTGGTTTTCCAATTCGTTTTTCGGCTTTAAGAAATTAAAAATATCTGAAGTATTCACTCTGCACCCAACCTATCTTTGCAGTGATTCCTTTTCTGAATGCGGTTGATGCTCCCGGGGGAGCGCATTAGTTTCCGCCGCCCTGTTCTCTTTCCAGGCGAAGGCGGCGTTCCTCCATAAACCCTGTGGTATACTCCCCGGAAACAAAGGCGGGGTCGGAAAGAATATCAATATGTAGATCCCGGTTATGTTTGATTCCGTTGATGGTCAGCTCGCTGAGCGCCATTTTCATTTTGCGGATAGCCAGCTCCCGGGAACGGGCCTGCACGATCAGCTTGCCCACCATGGAATCGTAATACGGCGGCACCGTATAATCCTGATAAATGGCCGTATCAAACCGCACGCAGGGACCTCCGGGAATATGGATGAAATCAATAGTGCCGCAGCCGGGGCGGAAATCGTGCTCCGGGTCTTCCGCATTGATGCGGCATTCAATGGCGTTGCCGTGCATGAACACACGATCCTGCGTCACCGTCAGCTTGGCGCCGGAGGCGATGCGGATCTGCCACTGCACAATATCAATCCCCACCACCATTTCGGTCACAGCGTGTTCCACCTGAAGGCGGGTGTTCATTTCCATGAAATAGAAGTTCTTGTCTTTATCCAGCAAAAACTCCACCGTTCCGGCATTTTCGTAGCCGACCGCCCGGGCCGCCTTTGCCGCCGCCTCCATCATGCGCTTGCGGATATCCGGCGTAATGGCGGGGGAGGGGCTTTCTTCGATCAGCTTCTGGTTTTTGCGCTGCACAGAGCATTCCCGCTCTCCCAGGCAAACCACGTTGCCGTATTTATCGCACAAAAGCTGCATTTCCACGTGCTTGACCGGTGTGAGGAACTTTTCCATATACACCGCCCCATCGCCGAAAGCGCTTTGCGCCTCTGCTTTGGCGGACAAAAAGGCGTTGTCAAACTCTTCAAGGCTGTTCACCCGGCGGATCCCTCTTCCGCCGCCGCCCGAACGGGCTTTGACCAGCAGCGGAAAACCGATCTCCTGCGCCTTTTCCCGGGCCTGCGCGATATCGTCGATAATATCGCTTCCGGGCGTTACCGGCACCCCGGCCGCCTTCATGGTGCGGCGGGCTTCATCCTTATCCCCCAGCCGCTCGATCATTTCGGCGCTCGGCCCGATGAATTCAATATTGCACTTTTTGCACAGCGCCACGAATTTGGCGTTTTCGCTCAGCAGGCCGTAGCCGGGATGGATCGCCTGCGCCCCCGACACCACAGCCACCTCTAAGATCGCCGCCATATTCAAATAGCTGTCCGCCACCTGCGGCCCGCCAATGCAGTAGCTTTCGTCTGCCATGCGAACGTGCAGCGCATCGGCGTCCGCCTGCGAATACACCGCCACGGTAGAAATGCCCATTTCCCGGCAGGCACGAATGATCCGCACCGCAATTTCTCCCCGGTTGGCAATTAGTATTTTGGAAAACACCCGGCATCCATCCCTTCTGTTCCCGTTTGATCAGCCCTGGGTCTTTTCGACCAGCGCAAAAGAAAACTCCGCCGACACGCACAGTTTTCCGTTGACGCTGCCCTTGCCCTTGACAAAATAAAAGTTCCGCTTGATGTCGATGAGTTCGCACTCGATCTCCAGCGTATCTCCCGGCTGGACCTGACGGCGGAATTTGGCTTTTTCAATGCCGGTGAAAAACGGCAGACAATCCTGCGATACGCCGGACACGATCACCGCGCTCGCCTGCGCCATGATCTCGCACAAAATCACACCGGGCACTACCGGATGTCCCGGGAAATGACCGTCCAAAAACCATTCATCCCCGACGATCGTTTTTTTGCCGGTGCAGGTTTTTTCTCCTGTTTTCGTTGCTTCGTCGATCAGAAGCATGGAATTGCGGTGGGGAATGATCTGCATGATCTCTTCTTTATTCATACTGTCACCTGCTTCTTATTTGATACGGAACAGCGGCTGGCCGTATTCAACCACCTGTCCGTTTTCCACGCATACTTCGGTGATGACGCCGCTTTTTTCCGCCGTCACCTCATTCATCAGCTTCATCGCCTCGATCAGACACAGCACGTCGCCCTTCGATACGCTGCTGCCCACGGAGACATAGGGGTCACTGTCCGGAGAAGGCGCCGCATAGAACACCCCCACCATCGGAGAATCCACGCTGTCCCCGCCGGGAACCGGAGCCGGAGCCTCCGGAGCCTGCGGCAAAGCGGCTTCTGTTTCCTGCGCCGCCGGTATGCAGACCACCTCAGCCGGGGCCTGCGCTGTTTTCTGGCGAATGCTGAGAAACTCTTCTGCGCCAAGCTGGATATCCAGCGCCGTTGCCTTGGAACTGTCAAACGCCGCCAACAGCTCCTTGATCTCATCTATGCTGTACATGGCTTTTCACCTCATGTTGATAAGATTTAAGAAATTTTTTTCAGCGCCAGACAGGCGTTGTGCCCGCCGAAGCCGAAGGTCGTGGAAAGCGCCATTTCCACCTGCGCCTGCTGCGCCTGATTCGGAGTATAATCGAGGTCGCATTCCGGGTCGGGAGTCCGGTAGCCGATGGTGGGGGGAATGATTCCGTCCCGCAGCGCCAGCGTGGCGGCGATGGCTTCCACAGCGCCGGTGGCGCCCAGCATATGGCCGGTCATGGATTTCGTGGAGCTGATATGGGCCGCATAGGCCTTTTCGCCCAGCGCCGCTTTGAACGCCTTGGTTTCCCCTGCATCGTTCATTTTCGTGGAAGTGCCGTGTGCGTTGATATACAGGCTCTGCGTTCCGTCATATCCGCCCTCTTCCAGAGCAATCTTCACGCAGGCCGCCGCTCCCACGCCGTCCGGGTCCGGAGCGGTGATGTGGTAGGCGTCGCAGGTATTGCCGTAGCCGCAGATCTCGCCGTAGATCTCGGCGCCTCTGGCCACAGCGTGCTCATATTCTTCGAGGATAAGCACCCCGGCGCCCTCGCCCATGACAAAACCGCTGCGGTCCTTGTCAAAGGGAGTGGAGGCACGAGCCGGGTCTTCGCTGAGCGTCAGGGCCTTGCAGCTGGTAAAGCCCTTCACCGCCAGCGGGGTAATGGTTGCTTCCGTTCCCCCGGCGATAATGGCGTCGGCCAGCCCGAATTTAATAGCGTGGAAAGCCTCTCCCACCGCATGGGTGGAGGTGGAGCAGGCTGTGACCACCGGCAGGCAGGGCCCCTTGGCCTTAAAGCGGATGGCGACGTTCCCCGAGGCGATATTGCCGATCATCATGGGAATGAAGAACGGGGAAATATTCTTATCGGTATACAAATTGATGCTCTGCTCATAAAACGTATGGATGCCGCCCACGCCGGAACCCATATACACGCCGAAGCGCTCCGGCGCCACGGTCCCGAGAATGCCGCTGTCCGCCACGGCCTGTTCAGCGGCCGCCATCGCATACTGGCAGAACAGGTCCATTTTGCGGGCTTCCCGCTTGTCGATAAAATCGGTCGGGTCAAAGCCTTTTACTTCCGCCGCCACCTTGGCTTTGGTAAGAGCGGGGTCAAAATGGCTGATGGTATCAATGCCGCAGCGTCCGTTTTTCATTCCTTCCCAGGTTTCCCCCACGGAATTGCCCAGGGGCGTAATGGCTCCCAGACCGGTGATTACGACTCTTTTCATATCCATATCCGATTCCTTTCCTTGTTTTTGCGCCCGGGGCGTCACATCGCCATGCCGCCGTCCACCCGGATGACCTCTCCGGTGATATAGGCCGCCTCATCGCTCGCCAAGAAAGCCGCTGTGTTGGCGATATCCTCCACCTGACCGATCCGCTTCATGGGGATCAGCGCCAAAGATGCTTCTCTCGCCTGCTCAGACATACTGTCGGTCATATCGGTTTTGATAAAACCGGGAGCGATGGCGTTCACCGTCACATTCCGGGAGCCGAGTTCCTTGGCAACAGATTTTGTCAGGCCGATCATGCCCGCCTTGGCGGAAGCGTAATTGGTCTGTCCCACGTTGCCGGTCAGCCCCACGATGGAGGAGATATTGATGATCCGTCCCCGGCGCTTTCTCATAAAGTGCTGGTAGACCGCCTTTGTCATATTGAAGGCGCCCTTGAGGTTTACCTTGATGACGGCATCAAACTCCGATTCCTTCATGGAAAGCATCAGGCCGTCCCGGATGATGCCCGCATTATTGACGAGGATATGCACTTCGCCAAACTCTTCAATGATCTGTTTCACCAGCGCCGCCGATGCCTCAAAATCGGACACGTCGCATTCATAGGCTGCCGCCTTCACGCCCTTGGCTTCCAGCTCCTGCTTGGTTGCGGCGGCATTATCGCCGTCCCCTACGTGCATAATGGCGACATTGGCGCCCAAATCGGCAAACTTCAGCGCAATAGCCTTTCCGATCCCTCTGGAACCGCCTGTTACGATCGCTGTTTTTCCGGTCAATTCAAACATAGTATTCCCCTGATGCTCATTCGATAGCATCAAGTCCCTCCTTATTCTCAATATTCACTGCCTCTGCCTCGGGCAGGATGCGTTTGATCAGTCCCGTCAGGGTCTTGCCCACACCGACTTCAATAAAGCGGTCGGCGCCGTCCTCTGCCAGATATTCCACCGTTTTCTGCCACTGCACCGGGCTTTTGATCTGTCCGGCCACTAAGATCCGGTAATCCTCCTCATAGGGGCGGGCGGTCATATTGGCGATGATAGGAACAGTCGGCTCCGAAAGCGTCAGCTCCTGCAGGTATTCTTCCATCTTCCGGGAAGCCTCCGCCATGAACGGAGAATGGAACGCTCCGCTGACGGCGAGCTTTTTGGCAACGCCCTTTTCCTCTTTCACCCGGGCGCACAGGGCGTCTATTTCTTCTTCCGCCGCTGCCACCACGGTCTGGGCGGGGCTGTTATAATTCACAGGGTAGGCCTGAGAGAACTCCCCGCAGATCGCTTCCACTTTTTCGGGGGGCAGCTTCATGACCGCCGCCATAGCCCCCCTGGAGGCTTTGGCCGCCTCATCCATCCACTCCGCCCGTTTGCACACCAGCCGGAACGCTTCCTCATAGGATAGCATCCCCGCAAAGGCGAGCGCCGCAATTTCTCCCAGCGAGAATCCGGCCACCGCATCGGGGTAGATCCCCTTTTCCGCCGCCGCCTCTGCCGCCGCCAGATCCACCGCAAACACACAGGGCTGGGTGTTGATGGTGACAGAAAGCTCCTCTGCCGTTCCCTCAAAACATTGTTTCAGTGTGCCGGGACGAATGGCTTCCGCCATATCCAGCACTCGTTTGGCTGCCTCTGAAGATTCATACAAAGATTTTCCCATCCCGGGGTACTGCGCCCCCTGTCCGGAAAATACAAATACGGTTTTTCCCATCGCTGTGCCTCCTGTTCTATGATAATACTTTCCTTGTTTTTTGTCAGGCTTTTTTGCTCCAGCGCAGCACGCAGCTTCCGGTCGTCAGTCCTCCGCCGAAAGCGCACATGGCCACGATGTCTCCGGCTTTCAGCACCCCGGAGCGGTTGGCTTCATCCAGAGCGATCGCCACACTGCCGGAAGACGTATTGCCGTAATGCTCCACGTTGCAGAAAAAGCGTTCTCTGGGGATCTCCAGGTTTTTCGCGGCGGTATTGATGATGCGGATATTGGCCTGATGCGGGATCACCAGATTCACGTCGCTCTGCGAAAGGCCCGCTTCTTCCACCGCCCGCCGGATGCCGTTGGCCATCGCAGCGGTTGCGAACTTATACACCTCGTTGCCCGCCATATGCAGCACGGCCCGCTCTTCCTCATGCTCATAAAACGGGGAGGAATTGGTCCCGTGCGGGATGCGGATGGCTTCATCGTTCCCGGAAGCGGTCAGATGAATGGAAAGCAGGTCGTCCCCTTCTCCTAAAACAGCCGCTGCGCCGCCGTCCCCGAACAGCACGCAGGTGGAGCGGTCGGTCCAGTCGATGATGTTGGAGAGGTTGTCCATGGAAACGATCAGCGCCCGGCGCACCCGTTTGCGCTCAAAATACCCGGCCGCAATATCGAGGGCATAAATAAAGCCGGAGCAGGCGGCGTTCACATCGAACGCCGGGCAGGAAGCGCCCAGTTCCTTCTGGATGACGCAGCCCTGCGAGGGGGTGATATTTTCGCCCCGCATCGTCGAGCAGATGATCAGATCCAGCTCCTCCGGAGCCGTCCCCGCGTTTTCCAGCGCCTGTCGGGCCGCCTTCACGCACAGTTCGGTGATCGTTTCATGTTTGCAGATATGTCTTTCTCCGATGCCGGTACGGGTGCGGATCCATTCGTCATTGGTGTCCACCATCGTGGACAGTTCGTCATTGGTCAGCACATACTCCGGCACCGCTTTGCCGGTTCCTAAAATGGTAAAGCTCATATTCCATCCTCCTACTCGGTTTTTGCAAAGCCATCTCCGATGAGGGCGGACACACCCTTTTCCTGCGGCTGTCCGAACCGAGGGGCTGTTCCCCGGCGGCCCGGGCTTTCTCTGCCACCCGGGAGGGCGCCAGGCGGCGGCGTCCGATCCCCCGAAGCCGGCAAATCTCCCCGCCGCTGCACACTGCTTTCATTCGGAAAGTCTTATCGAAGACGGTTTGCGAAAGAAAATGTCCTCTTTCCTAAATTACTATTTTATATTATATCCCATCATTTGTCAATCACCGTTGCCGGGAGAGCGGGGGGATTTTGCGGGTTTTTTTCAAACCCGTCACGCAAAAAAGCCGCCCTTCTTTTTTCAAGAAAGGCAGCTTGTCCGGGACAGCCTTCAGCGGCAGAACAGATTCCAGCTTTTCACGTCGCAGCGTCCGTCCGCCGCGGCGCCCACCGCCAGCACCGAGCCGTCCGCTTTCAAGCCGACGGTTTGCTTTTCTCCGGCGGAAATGGCGATCATATCCGTCCAATCGCCCACGTCGCACTGGTGATAGTCATTTTTTCCGGCCGCCACCACCCGGCCATCCCGGCAAAGGCCGACCGAATGGTCGGCGCCGGCGGCCACGGCCACGATATCGGACCAGCCCTGCACCTGATATTTTTCCGACCATTTATGCCCGAGCACCAGCACCTTGCCGGTTTTCTGCAGCACTAAGGTGTGGTCCCGTCCGGAGTCGATAGCGGCGATATTCGTGCACTGAAGCCTGTCGATCTGCGGGTCGGTCGACAGCAAAAATCCCTGGCTGGTCAGCGCAAAAATGCGGTCCTCCTCCTGCGACACGTCCACGATCTGCGTCCAGTGCCGCAGCCGGCCGCTCTGGGCGGGAAGCCGTCCGGCTGTCACGAGCGTCCCGTTTTGCCGAATCCCGATGGTGCAGCCGCTCCCGGCGCAGATGCCCGCAATATGATCCCATCGCTCCGTCTGACAGCGCCCGAAGGTATCCATCCCCTCCGACACCACGTTGCCGCTGGCAAACAGCGCCACCGAATACCCGTTTCCGGCAGCGATGGAGCGCACGTTCCGGCAGCGGGAGATCCCGCACTGTCCGTAATGGTCCGATCCGGCCGCAAACACCTGCCCGTCCGCCCGGACGCCGAGGGTATGAGTCGTGCAGGTGGAGATCCGTTTGGCGAAGCTCCTCAAAAGCTGCTCTCCTCCGTTTCGCAGGCGCTGGCCGGTGTCGGAATTCAGCGGCTTGCTCTCCTCTTCCGGGGGCTGCTTGCCGCCCGGCCCGGTAAAGTATTTCGAGCGGATATTGATGTTCAGTTTCATCGGAGGCTCTTCCGGCGCCGGTTCCGGCTTTTTCTTCCCGGAAGAGGAGGTGCTGATGTGAAGGCCCTGCTCCGCTCCCCCGGCAGGGGGCACAGACTCCGTCTTCACGCTTTCTACTGCTCTTGCCGCCGCTTTTGCGGCAGCGGCCACCGCTGCCTGCGCCAGGTTCTTAGCTTCCTCCGCCAGGGCAGCCGCTCCGGCGGTGTCCGGTCCGGCCTTCGGCTCGGGGGCTGCTTCTTCTGTTTTCTTTTCGGTTTTTG
>CACYCG010000103.1 GCA_902772855.1 uncultured Ruminococcus sp. | reverse complement strand
ATCGGGGCCGGCGCCCTGCTGCTGTCGGTGCTGGTCATCACCCTTCTGAACCGGCCGAAAATTCCGCTGGTGACCGGCACGCTGATCCTGATCCTGCTGTTTTTTGTGCTGACCTCTTTTTTTGTGGACAATTCTTTAGGAGCTGTCGCTGTTGGGGAGGACGTCAACTTTTTTGTATGCTTTGCCGTGCTGAATGATAAGCCCGGCTATGAATACCTGGAACAAAGTTTTCGTTTCTTCATGCAGACGGATATTGTTCTGTTCATCCTTTGTCCCCTGTCCCTTTTTGCGGAAGCCCTGCGGATCCTGCGGAAAAACTCGGAACGGTGACGCCTATGAAAACCATCGGGCTGTATATCCACGTTCCCTTCTGCGCGCAGAAATGCGCTTACTGCGATTTTTATTCCCACCTCCCCGCTCCCGGGGAAATGGATCGCTGCACACAGGCGATCTGCCGCCAGCTTTCCGAGTGGCAGCGCCGCCTTCCCGACACCACAGCCGCCACGATCTATTTCGGAGGCGGCACTCCCAGTTTGCTCGGATGCGACCGCCTGCACCGGATCCTCACCGCCGCCCGCACGGCTTTTGGAGAGGACCAGCGGGAGATCACCGTGGAATGCGACCCTCAGCCGGGGGCGCCTTTTGACTTCAAATGCCTTGCGGACATGGGCGTCAACCGGGTTTCCATCGGGGTGCAGACGCTTTGCGATGACCTGCTGCACCTGATGAACCGGTCCCACACCGGGGAAGAAGCGCTTTCATCCCTTCAGCAAGCCAAAAAAGCCGGCATTGAGCACGTCAACGCCGACCTCATGCTGGCGCTCCCCGGACAGACGAAGGAGATGATCCGGCAGGCCGCTGAAAGCTGTATCCGCTACGGAGCCAGCCACCTGTCCGCCTATCTGCTGAAAATAGAGGAAAAAACGGTTTTTTACCGCCGCCGCCGGGAACTCCCCTTCCCCGATGAAGAGGAAGCGGCTGAGCAGTATGAATACCTCTGCCGTCTGCTGAAAGAGCAGGGGTTTTGCCACTACGAGATCTCCAATTTCTGCCTTCCCGGAGAGGAAGGGCAGCACAACCTGATTTACTGGCACGATGAGGAATATCTGGGTCTTGGCCCTGGCGCGCACAGTTTTCTGAATGGAAAACGCTTTTTTGTGCCCCGGAATATGCAGCGCTTCTATGCCGGCGAAACCGTTCCCGACGGAGACGGCGGCAGCGAGGAAGAAGCCATCATGCTTTGTCTGCGCCTGCAGGAAGGGCTCCGGTTCGAGGCGTTTGAACAGCGTTTCGGCCACCCGGTTCCCGCTCGCCTCCTCCGGAAAGCTGCCCCTCTCCGGCAGGTCGGCCTCCTCCAACTAACCGACTCCTCCCTCTCCCTCACCGAATCAGGCTTCCTTCTCTCCAACTCTATCATCACCGAACTCCTCTCCTGACTTTCCCGGGGGAAACCCTTCCCGGGAGAAACCCTTCCCGGGGGAAACCTTTTTTGAAAAAAAGGTTATCCCCCGGACCCCTTTCCAAAAAACTTGCAATTTAAGAAAGAAAAACAGAAGAAAACGCCCATCGTCTTGCAAAGAGGGCACGTTTTCGTCCACCTTTTGCAAAAGGCCATCGCTTCTCTGGGAGAGTTGGTGTAGAATAATTCTGGGAGTATTTGCAGAAGGCTGTCAGAAGAAGAACGCTTGAAAATCCCGGGCCCGGCGTCACGCTGGTGGGGAAAAAAAGGTTGACAAAGAAGGGAAACTACGGTATAATACTTTTTGGATTTGCCGGTGTGTTGAAATTGGCAGACGAGACAGACTCAAAATCTGTTGTCCGAAATGGCGTGTGGGTTCGAGTCCCACCACCGGCAGAAACGCCCCCTCGCTACGCTTGGGGGCTCAGTGAATAATGAATAGTGAATAATGAATAATTTATAATAAAGCTGCGGGGGCGTTTCTGTATTATTCGTTATTCACTATTCATTTTTCATTATTCATTAAAAATGAGGTTGTACGGATGTATAAAGATAATCCCTTATTAGAAAAATCCTTACAATTTGCTGCCAGAATAGTTAAACTATATCAGTACCTTGTTGACGAGAAAAAGGAATCCATTATTTCAAAGCAAATAATAAGAAGTGGTACATCCATAGGAGCAAACGCAAATGAAACTGCTTATGGTGTCAGTCAGGCGGATTTCGTTTCCAAAATGCAAATTTCACTAAAAGAAACCGCAGAAACAGAATATTGGCTCAGGTTGCTTGTACTATCAGGATATATTGATGAAGCACAAGGAAATTCAATGATAAACGATTGTCTTGAAATAAAGAGAATACTGATTGCTTCGTTAAAGACAGCAAAAGATAAAAAACAATAATTGCCCGGGTTCGAGTCCAACAGGGGCTTACAAAAAATATCTTTTTTACTCTGCTGAAAACGAAAATCCTGTCACGTTAGTGGCAGGATTTATTTTTTGTATCGTTAGTGGGAGCGGGGCTCCTCCTCTGCGGTGTCGCTGCCGCCGTGGTCATCCTGCTGCTGCGCCGCAGCGCTGACAAAACCAAACAAACCGCTTCACTTTCCCCTGCGCCGACAGCCCTTTCTTCAGGCTGCCGGCGCTGTTTTCTATAGCACATATCCCTCAAATAATCTTAGCACATTCATCCATCCCCCGACAGCGAACAATTCCAGCTATTGCCAAACGGAGAAGCCGGCGGCACAAATGATTTACTGACATTCCATAAAGTGTAACAATAAAAAAACATTTTTTCTACAATTCTGCTTTTATTCTTTTAGAGCATTATAAAACCTGCCAACTCATGCTATAATAGGTAAAATAATACCAAATACTCCCATATGAATGTTTTCATTTTCTCCCCGGATGCCAGGCGGGAAGGGAGCATAGGTTTTTGTCCCGGCGTGTCCGTTTTCCACTGCCTCCTGCCTGCGGGCAGGTCCCTGCCGTCTGAAAGGAGGGTCCGTCATGAGGATCTTAGCCATTGATGACAACCCTGTGCAGCTCCATCAGCTTGTCTGCACTATTGCACACCTGCGCCCCCATGATGAGATCGTTTCTTTTCGTCATGCAGAGGATTTTTTCGCCTATAAAGCCAAAAGCTCCATCAGCGTCGCTTTTATCGACATCAATTTAGGCAGTATTTCCGGGATTCAGGTGGCGATGGAACTGAAGCGGTATTCTCCGCAGTGCAATATTATTTACGTCACCGCCTATTCCGAATTCGCCTTTGCCGCCATGCAGACCCGGCCGAGCGGCTATGTGCTCAAGCCCTATTCCGAAAAGGACATTCAGGAAGAGTTTGAGCACCTGCGCTACCTTTCTGAAGCGCCGGAGGTACTTCCCGCCGACACCGCTCCCGACCGCCTCAAAGTGCGCACCTTCGGGAGCTTTTCCGTCACCGACAGCCACGATGTTCCCATCCGCTTTTCCCGGATGCTTTCCAAGGAGATCTTCGCCTATCTCATCGACCAGTGCGGGTTTCCGGTCACCAGCCGGGAAATTGCCGCCGATGTTCTGTCCAGCCATTCCTTCTCCAATTCCGATTCCAAAAAGATCTCCCAGTATCTGACCGACCTCATCCGGGATTTAGAAGCGGCGGGCTACACCGATATCATCATCAAGCAAAACCGTCATATCCAGGTCAACAAATCTGCCGTGGACTGCGATCTGTACCATGCGCTCGAAGGCAGCGTGTCCGCCCTGAACGCCTATCACGGAGAATATCTGACAGATTATGCTTGGGCCGAATTCGGCTATTCCTTCGACCGGATCAAAGCCTTCCGCAAGCCCTGATTATCCCTTCATTTCTATATTCTCTCAAACAGACAGGAGAAACCCCGAAAGGTTTCTCCTGTCTGTTTTGATGAAGAGAACATAATGATTATAGTATTTTCCTGACAACCCGCCGGTAACAATCCAGCGGCAGCACCAGCTCGCCGGGGCGGCAGGTGAACACCTCCGCCACCTCTGCCTCTGCCAGCGCAAACGGTCCCTGCACGGCCACCCGGTCGCCGACCCGGACACTGTCCACGTCGCAGCGGAAATCATAGGCAAACGGGTCATTTGGAAACCGAAGGGATACAAAGCGAAGCCGGTCTTCTTCTTCCTCAGCGGGGCAGGTGGGCAGTTCCCAATCAATGGCACCGCAGAGAAGGGAGGCCACCGGACGGTGATTAAACTCAAACACGATCTCTTCCTGATCCCCCACCCAGCCGATGTGCAGATGGTCGTACACAACAGCGCTTTTTTGAGGTAGCGAACAGGAATGGACGCGGCGAAGCCGGAAAAACAGATTCGTGTGCAGGGCACAGTAATCGAACTGACTCAAGGTGACCAGCACCGGCTTCGGGAAGGATTCCTCGTATCTCGGAAGCCGCTGAACGGCGATCTCGCAGGAATCACCCTTTTGGGACAGCAGAGAAAGCTGCACCCGGTAGTCATCTTCGGTCAGCAGTTTCAGCACCGCCCCTCCTTCCACGACTGCCCGGGTCTGGGTTTTTCGGGGAGGGATCTCCTTGCGGATACGGTCCATGCCAATCCGGATGGCCCGTGCGGTGGACACCTCCTGCAGGGAACTGCTTTCCCGCAGGTGCCTGCGCAGCGCAAATCTGGCGATCATATAGTAATGATAGGCGTGCTCCGGTTTTTTCTGTTCCAACAGCCCCTGTGCATACAGATCGCCCATCCGCAGGGCGGCTTCTGCCAGCGGTTCATCCCCGCCTTCTACAAAGGACCTGCGGCAGCGGGAATACACCCGGTGGTAAATGGCGGCCGCTGTGTTCGGACTTTTCCGGCAGCCCTGTCCGTTTAGATACATATCTCCCAATCGCACTTCCGCTTCGGCTGACCCGACCGCCGCAGCGGCCGAGAAATAATGAAACGCCCGGTCATAATCCGGCACCCCGCCGCAAAGCCCGTAATAGGCGATGGAACCAAGACGCTGCGCATAATACGGAAGGTCCGTCTGTTCATACAGTTTTTCGTAACACGCCCTCGAAGCCTCAAAATCGCAGGGGAAAACACGGTTCCCCCCGTAGCACCCTTCCGCCTTCAGCAGCAGGGCATAGGGCTTGCCGGATGCGGCTAATTCATCCGTAAACCGGCGGCAAAGCCGGACTTCCTCTTCGGTCGCCGTCTGAAGGAACTCTTCGTTTTCCAGCACGTTCAGGAGAAAGGATTCCTTTCCCACAGCCGGATACTCCCGCTCCAGCGGGGAGCGGCTGCGGTTGTGCCAATAGCAGGTCAGCAACTCCCAGATCTCCTGAAACAGAAGCGATTCAGCCGCCGGAAGGTCCGGTTCCCCACACTGCGCCATTGTGCCAAGATCTTCCAGCACCTCTTCGAGCACTTCGGATTCTGTGACCGACAAATACCGGATCCCGCCGGAACCGGGGCTGATGGTCACAATTTCCTCATCAACCAGTTTCAGAAGCGGCTGCGCCCAGCCATATAAAAACACCTGCAGCGGCGTCCTCTGCTGCCGTACCCGTTCAAAGGCGGTCTTCAGGTCGAACGCTCGCAGCACAAACGGCCCCTCGAACTGAAAATCTTCTTCCAATTCAGCTTCCGATTCCTGAAGAAGAGACAAAAAATCTTTTTCATACCGCACCAGCGCTTTCAGATCACCGGCTGTCAACACTCTTTTGTTCTCGCTCATAATCCATCCCCGCCTTTTGCAAACAATGCATACACTTGTCACAAAGGCCTCGTTGTCTCCCTTTTTTCCTATATACCATTTTATCATAACTTCCACAAATTTGCAAGCAAAAATCATGATTTAGCCTAAAAAATTCTATTTTTTATTCCCTATAATTGGTTTATTTGCCGTATTTTTTCAAAATATTTGTGGTAGTTCCACAAACTGAGCCGAAAGAAGAAAAAACAGACAGCCGCAAATGAATACGGCTGTCTGCTTTGATTCTTTTTTCGCAAAAAGGAAGGGATGGATTCCGCTTATTGTTTGTGGATCGTCAAGCGGCCCTCTTCCCGGTCGATGACCAGGCAGGTGCCCGGAGCGGGGTTGTCGGCGATGATGCAGCGGGCAATCAGTGTTTCCACATGGGACTGGAGATACCGCTTGAGCGGACGAGCGCCGAAGTTCGGGTCGTAGGCCTGATCAATGATAAAATCCTTGGCGGCATCGGTCACCTCTAAGCGAAGCTGCTTATCCTCCAGTCGGCGGCGCAGCGATTTCAGCAGCAGCTCCACGATTCCGTAGATATTCTCCTTGGTCAGCGGCTTGTAGAAAACGGTAGCATCCAGACGATTCAGGAATTCCGGACGGAAGCTCCGCCTCAGAATGGCTGTTACGGCATCCCGGGCCTGTTCGCTGATTTCTCCCTGTTCGGTAATGCCGTCGAGGATGACGTCAGAACCGAGGTTGGAGGTCAGGATGATGATGGTGTTCTTAAAATCCACTGTCCGGCCTCGGCTGTCGGTAATGCGGCCATCGTCCAGCACCTGCAGCAGCACATTGAACACATCCGGATGAGCCTTTTCCACTTCATCAAACAAAACCACCGAATACGGTTTTCTCCGAACCGCTTCTGTCAGCTGACCGCCTTCGTCATACCCCACATAACCGGGAGGCGCTCCGATCAGACGGGAAACAGAATGCTTCTCCATATATTCCGTCATATCGATCCGCACCATGCTTCTCTCATCATCAAACAACGCCTGCGCCAGCGCCTTAGCCAATTCGGTTTTGCCGACACCGGTCGGGCCGAGGAAGAGGAAGGAACCAATTGGCCGCTGCGGGTCCTGAATACCGGCACGGGAACGGAGAATGGCATCGCAAACCTTTTCCACCGCCTCATCCTGTCCGATGACCCGCTGATGAAGGGTCTCATCGAGGTGCAGCAGTTTTTCCCTCTCCCCTTCCATCATCTTGGAAACGGGGATGCCGGTCCAACGGGAAACAATCCGGGTGATCTCCTCTTCGGTCACACGGTCCCGCAGCAGGGTGTTTTTATTGCTTTCTGCCTGCGCTTCCAGCTCCTGCAGTTCTTTTTGCAGGGGAGGCAGCGTGCCGTATTTTAGTTCGGCAGCCTTGCCGAGGTCATATTCATTCTGGGCCTGCTCGATCTGGGCATTGGTCTGCTCGATCTGCTCCCGGAGCTTCCGTACCCGTTCAATGGACTGCTTTTCATTTTCCCATTTCGTTTTCATCGAAGAAAACTGCTCCCGCAGGTTGGCGAGTTTCTCCCGGATCTGCTGCAAATGCTCCTCCGAAAGCTGGTCGCTTTCCTTGGTCAAAGCGGCTTCTTCAATTTCAAGCTGCATGATCTCATGCTTGATCTTATCCATTTCCGTGGGCATACTGTCCATTTCGGTCTTGATAAGAGCACAGGCTTCATCCACAAGGTCGACTGCCTTATCCGGCAGGAAACGGTCGGAAATATAGCGGTTGGAAAGCACCGCCGCAGCAATCAGCGCCATATCCTGGATCTTTACGCCGTGATACACCTCATAGCGTTCCTTAAGGCCCCGGAGGATGGAAACCGTATCTTCCACAGAGGGCTCATCCACCATGACCGGCTGGAAGCGGCGTTCGAGAGCCGGGTCTTTTTCAATATACTGCCGATATTCATCCAGTGTCGTAGCCCCGACACAATGCAGCTCGCCGCGGGCCAGCATCGGTTTGAGCAGATTGCCCGCATCCATCGCACCGCTGGTTTTGCCCGCTCCGACGATGGTATGAAGTTCATCAATAAAGAGGATGATTTTCCCCTCGCTTTTTTTGACTTCATTCAGCACCGCCTTCAGCCTCTCCTCAAATTCGCCCTGATATTTAGCGCCTGCGATCAGAGCGCCCATATCCAGGGAAAAGAGATGACGGTTTTTCAGGTTATCGGGCACGTCCCCCCGCACAATGCGGATGGCAAGGGCTTCAGCGATAGCGGTTTTGCCAACGCCGGGTTCGCCGATGAGACAGGGGTTGTTTTTGGTTTTCCGGGAAAGGATCCGCACCACGTTGCGGATCTCCTCATCCCGTCCGATCACCGGGTCGAGTTTTTGCCGCCTGGCCAGCTCCACCAAATCCTGTCCGTACTTATTCAGAACGTCATAGGTTTCCTCCGGATTATCTGTGGTGACACGCTGATTGCCCCGCACTTCTTTCAGGGCCGCTAACAGTTTATCACGGGTAATGCCCTGCTGCCGGAACAAACGGCCGATATTGTCCTGCGGCCTCTGCACCAGCGCCAGCAAAAGGTGCTCCACGGAAACAAAATCGTCCCGCATTCCGTCCGCCTGCGCCTTTGCTTCGGTCAGAACCTCGTCCACCTCCCGGGAGATATAGATCTTATCCGGGTCCCGCCCGCTGCCGGTCACTTTCGGAAGAGCGTTCACATCCCGTTCCAGTTCCTTTTCCATCGCTTCGGGTGAAGCATCCATTTTTTTCAGCAGCTCGGACGCCAGTCCATCCTGCTGACGAAGCAGGGAAAGCAGCAGATGCTCCTGCCGCATTTGCTGGTTGGCGTGTTCAATGGAAATCTGCTGCGCATTTTTGATCGCCTCAAGGCTTTTTTGCGTAAACGATTGAAGATCCATACTAATCCCTCTTTCTATCTGTATTTCTATCCTTATCATATCACTTTCCCGAACAGATTACAAGGGGTTTTTCAAAAATTTTTATCACTCTACTAATTATTTTGCTATTGTTAGCACTCTCTATATATGAGTGCTAACAATTTCCCGATTCTGACGAAAAAAATAAACTGTCAGGATAATGACATCATGCGGAAGATATGCTATAATAAAGCTAATCTACCGGAACCCAAAACTTTGTCAAAGGAGTGGAGTTTTATGAACTTAAAAGATGGATTTCGTTTTATGAACGTGCTTCAGGAGTTTATCCGGGAATGCGAGACCATTCTGAGCACCACCGAAAATGTAGTTACCGTGAAAAAGACTTTTCATCACAGCAAGGTGGATCCCAATATTCCGGATCAGGTTTGCGTGGAAGTCAACGATTGCCCCTTTTCGGATCACGTCAATGATCTGATCCGTTTTGCCATGTATCTCCTTGAGCAGAAGGAACGGCTCACCCAGGCGATCTATGAGGCCAAATGCGCTATGTCGGTCAATTTGGACGGCGCTATTTCCCTGAACACCGACCGACGGGCTCTTGCCAAAGTGCTGAGCACGATGTCACACATCCGCAACACCGACACCACCTCCGTTATGGGCGGAAACGGCTACCGCTTTAATGCGGAAGGCAATCAGGTGGCGTACCGCTGCGACGTGCAGCGTGTCGTGACGATCAATTTTGACCGGGGCATGACCAAAACCACCGCCTCCGGTCTGAACAAAGCCGCTGATGAGGCCTCCGCTCAGATCGACAGCGCCATGATCAACACAACGCTTGCCTTTGAGCCGCCGTTTGACGTCAACGATTCGTTTGAAGACGTCTTCTCCTCCTTCCTCGAAAAGCATCCCGGCTGATGCGCCTCTCCCGGCAGACCCTCGGCACACAGCAGAGGTGGTGAAAGGAGCGATCAGTTCAGGAGCAGATGAACCTTGATGCTGCTCAACTGGTGACCTTCGTGTCACATTGACAGAGAACGATCAGCCATCATCATCCTTGACGATAATCATCAAACGCTCCGCTAACGCCCTTTTCCTTCTCTCTGCCTGCGCTCTTCGCTCTATCACAAAGCGCTCTTTTAGCCATGGATTTTTTATGGCGTATGTATTTATCCCAAAGGGACCAACTGCTTTGCTTCGCTCCTTGGGGTGGGGCTTTGTGGGCGGAAACGGCGGGATCCGATCGCTCCTGATCTGCTTCTGCTGTGTGCCGAAGGTCTGCCAATTTCCAAGCGCTAAAAAAGCCCGCACCTCTTTTGCAAGGGGTGCGGGCTTTTTTTCAGATATTTCCGGAAAGGTACTGCTCCACTGCAAGGTCGGCCTCACCGGTCAGGCCGGTGTAGTAGTCGATCCCTTCTTCCTGAAGCAGCTGTGCCGATGCCTCATCCAAACGGCGGCATAACAGCACATCGGTTTCAAACATCAGAAGCATTCCGACCAATTGTTCCGGGTCGCATTTCATGGTGCCGATCATTTCCGAAGAACCGATCTGACGGTTTTCAATCTCGTAGAACTTGAAATGACCGGTCCGGATAAAACTCGGAGAAAATCCATTGGTTTCTTTGTCGTAGGCCAGGGCAATCTTCATGACAATTCCGCCTTTCTGCGGCATTTCAAACTTCAGGGGGACGGCCCGCCGCGAGCCGTCCCCCTTTTGCTGCTGCCAACAGGCAGCGGGAATCTGATTTAGTCGTAGGAATACTGTCCACGGCCCAACCGACTATTGATGCCGGTGCCGCTCAACTGTCCGCTGGAGGTGGAGAACTCGTTGGCAATATCGATATTCTCCATGGTGACCCAGTAATCCTCGTCACAAAGGTCTGCGATATAATCCTGACTGGGATCCGCTTTGTGGATGACATACTTGCCTTCTCGGATGGTGAAGTCATGCTTGATCTTGTACTTGTCGTAATACACAACGTGTACATCGGTCGGGAAGGTGATGTTCATGCTCTCCGCATTTCCTCGTCCGGATAAGTAAATGTGCTTATTGTAGTTCTTCAGAACGTTCACGCGTCCGGAGGTGGCAAACACAATCTCCTTTGCGGAAATACGCACTGTGTTCTCTACATACAGATCCTTATTGCCCATCCAGCGGAAGTAGAACCGTCCGGTGGTCAGGTAGTTCCAGCTTCTGGTGGCGCTAAAGGCTCCGTTGTTGGCGGTCATATTGACCGTGCAGCTGGTGTTGTGAGCGCCGGGAGCGATGATCAGCTTGCTGCCGTCCTGCTGTACCCAGTTGAGCTCGAGTCCGCTCTTAATGGTATCTGTGGAACCATCCGGATCTGTATACTCATAATAGGAACTCGGGTCTTCAAAGTACGCCTTGGCGGTCGGCGTGCACAGATCAAGCGCTGCGCCGTAGAGATCGACCACGCTCGATCCACCACTTGGATTGGAGATGGTTGTTTTTCCGATCTTCGTAAAGATAATCGGGGTGCGGTTGACTCCTGTCGTGCCGTTAAACTGCTTCTGAACGAAGGAGTAAGCGCCGGCCGGAATCATGTAGGAAGTGCCGTCCTTGAGCTGGACCTTACAATCCTTCTGGAAGTAGAAGGTAACGGGGCGATAATTCACCGTTTTTGCCTGGTCTATGGTCTGCGGCTTGGGAGCCGGCTGAGAAATATCCGTGCGCTCAAAGGTTAGCGGATACAGCTTCTTAAGGGTTTCGCTGGCAGGCTCTGTAAAGGTGTCTACCGAGATCGCCTGGTAATCCGTTGCGGAGTTCTCCACCCAGTACGGATGCGTGGGAATATCCATGTACACCCAAGCGCCGTTCAGAATGGACATCTTGTCCTTTTCTGTCGTTTCCGTCACGCCATTGATGATAAACTTGACGTGATAGATCTGCTGATGGTTGACGAAGATGATGGGCTGGCCTTCAGTGTTGCGGTACTTCACTTCTTCTTTGATCGGAGAACCGGTTCCCTCGGGATTCAGATAATACTGGAGCTCAAAGGAGGAATTCATGTCCGTCAGTCCTCTGGTATCGAAGAAGATGACCGGGATCATGTTTTCGATCGAAATGGAAACGCTGTCGATGGCGTTTTCGAGCGTCTTAGCCATTTCAAGCAGACGATCGGGCATTTTTTCCAGCTTCTGGCCATAGGACAGGCCGGCGTCATCCGGATCGTTGGAAACTTCGCATTTGTACAGAGCTTCTGCTTTGTCGTAAGTTGCTGTCAATGCATCGAGGGTAGCCGAATCATAGATGTCGGGGGCTGTGTTATGCAGATATTCGGGATAGTGACGTCCCTTGTCGATATACGCACGAGCCTTTGCCATCTTCGCATACAGGGTGGTGTAGGCATTGGTCCATTTCTTGATATAGTCAGGATCCAAGGACCGTCCGGTGCTATTGACATAGCCTTCGGTGTAGCAGTTCTGTCCAGGGCTGTTGCCGTTCATAAAGCGTCTGGCAATAGCCGCCGCATAATCATAGGAACCGCCGGAGATACTCTTCGGAGTACCATCTGATTTATACTCTTTTACAAGAACAGAACCATAGTAGATGCCGTGCAGTGCATAGAGCTCTCTTTCTGCTTCCACCGATCTGGGTACATAGTAATCCCAGCCGCCGGTGTTGGCTTTGAAGGTAGGATCGAAGAGAACCATGTCGTTGCCCTGCAGGGACGTCCGGGCCGTGAAGGGCTGTCCGGAACTATCGGTGGCCGTAATGATCAGGAAGGGCTGCTTGCTCTTGACGTTGACATAATACAGGCCGGTGGAGCTGTCGTAGCTGAAGGGAGTCGGAAGCGTGGAGCCGCCAACACCGGAAGCGGTGACTTTGATGTCGGTCCATCCGCCCGGATTCCGGAAGTAGATGGTCTGATCATCTTCCACCTGGATCTCCTCGGGGCTCTGGGTGTAGAGAGTCATGTTGGAATAGCGATAATCATGGTCCTTGTCGAGGGTAACAATGTCGTTGACCGTCAGCCAAATTTCACCGTACACATTCGGGATCACGGTGGTGTACACGTCATCGGTCTGATAATCGTCATCCCACCATTTCTGCTCGGGTTTGCCTTCTGCGGCACGTTTATCATTGATTCGTTTGAAGAACGCATCACTGGCTTTCATGCCGTAGATCTCAAAGGTGTACATATCTGTGGCATCGACGGGGATCTTTCTTTCGTACCAGTCGAAGGTGAGGATGAGTCGGGTATCACCGATACGGCCGAAGGAGTCGTCGTTACCGCGTGCGCCATTGGCACCGCCAAAGGGCTGGTCATAGCTAAGGGACTTGTTATGCAGGGAGTTTTCTTTCAGGGAGTTGATGCTGGAATAACCGGAAAGCGCCAGAGTACCGTAGGTGTAGTAGTAGGATTCATTGACCATTCGGATCTTGTTGCCGCCGACGAAGGCGAGCTTCAGGTCTTTTCCGGTAAAAGAATCCTTGTCGATGACCGGCAGTTCATACTGGTACTCGATCGGCTTGTTGCAATATTTCGCACGATGATAGTAATACCATTTGCCGCCGATTTGATTGGTAGCCGGTGCCGAAGGAGCATAATCGTCATAGTAGCAAATGCCGGTAGCGAACCTCACGCCGTATTTGGTGAACTTGTAGGAGCCGTCCATAACGCTGGCGTCGATCTGCATATAGGGGCAGCACCAGGACTGCGTGGACAGGATGCACTTAGCGGGTTTCTTGAAGGTATTGCCGCTGGTAATAACGCCGCAGACATTATCCAAGTAGATATGTCCGTTGCTGTCGCCGCCGAGTTTGGTGGCGCTGGTCTTCGTGGAATTCGGGTGGCAGATAATGCAGGCATAGGCACTTTCGGGAACAACGACATAGTAGTAATCCGTATCACGGACACGAAGCGCCGAGTTGCCGGGCCATTCGCCGTTGAGCGCCTGGTCATGCTTATCCCATACATATACCTTCGGTGCTTTTTCGGAGGCTACTCCGGAGAAATACTTTGCCTTTACGGATTTGTCGATCCAGATAACGGTATAGCCGAGGTTCTGGATGGGCATAGACTGGCTGCCGGACTGACCGAAGAAGTCGAACGCTGCATTGACGTAGACGCCGCTTCCGGCAGAAGCTGCCAGAGGAGCCGTTGCAAGGGAATCCGCAAACGTGGTGGAAAGCAGGCCATCCATTTGGCTGGCAGCCGATTTGGTGGTTGCTTTTGTGGTAGCTGCAGCGCCGCCGCCGGAGGATGAGCTGTACTTGGGATAGACATTGGTCACAGCCGTGAAGGAAATGTCAGCCCGGAGAATGGCGGTTGCGGAGTTCTGCGGAGTGATGGTTTTCAGAGCGGTATATTTTGCATAGGTTTCCTTGCCCTTGGGCAGTTTATCCATGGTCAGGGCTGTAGAGGAAACATAGCGGGTCACTCCGGAAGAAACATAGGTTCTCTTGATTTGGAAGGAAGCCGTATTCGGGTAATCCTTGATGATCTCCACCTGGAAATACTGGCCGTCAAAGTACATTTCCTTGGTGTCCGTAGTGGCGCCGTTCTTGATGATGATTTCCGCCTTGGTCACCGCAGAGCCTGCAAGATCCGGAATATCATAATCCGCTTTGACCATCCGCATGGAGTTTTCCTGAGCGGTGTTGCCGGTACGGGTAATGATGTATTCCTTATCGGTCAGGGTGGTGAAGGTGTTGAAGTACTTATCCTGATCGGAATCGTACACACGGGAGAGGCTTACTTTGGAAGTAGCCGCATCAAAGTATTTGATCTGCAAGCTCTGATTGGCCTCTGCCAGGAAGCGGGCGACCTGATAATGACCTTCCGATACGGTGTTCACAAAAGAGGGAATGCCGGATTCATCGTAGGTCTTGACGATCGTGCTCACGCTGTTCGGTTCGTCAAGATACATGATGGAGATCTTATTGGTGTGGACAGACAGCGTGTTGGTAACCTTTTCGCCGCCGCCAGTGTTGGTGCTGACGATTCGGTTGATCTTGTCAAACACGATAGCCGTGCCGTTGGAGTGAATCGTACTAACGTTCTCCTGCAGATAGGGGATCACTTCACTCTTGAGAACAGTATAATCGCCGCTGGAGACATCGTACGCTCCGAGGATCTGATGGCGGACTCTCAGGTTGATCTGATAGCCGTTGGCATCGGTTTTCGGCATATCGAAATATGCCAGGTTCTGGCTCTTGATCTCGGTGATCTCGGAAGCATTCAGAACGGTGTTGGTGTAGTTGCCGTCGATATACAGCAGGATAGACAGGTTTTCGATCTGATACCGATCGCCGGTCCATCCGGCCATGTCGTCGATCTTGGTCTTGAAAACTCCATCCTTGTCATAGTAGCCGGGAATGGACTGGGCGGTATTGAAGCCGTACAGCCAGACACGGATAGTATCCTGACTGTCAAGTTTATCCATTGTCACAGAGTTTTCATCTGCGCCTTCGCCATAGCCGGGTTTGTACACGGTGAAGCCGTCAATAGCGGTCTGGAGAGCTGCCTCTGCAGCATCCAGTTCAGCCTGCGTAACTTCAGTTTTGATCAGCGCATCATCAGCATTCTTTTTCGCAGTGCTGAGGAGGTTGTAGGTGACGTCGGTGCAGTTGGCTTTGGGGGTAGCATTGAGCAGCTCGTTCGCCTGTGCGATCAGCGCCACCAGTTCGGCGGTGTCGAGGTCAGAACGGTTGGGATGCTTTTTGCATTCATCGATCGCCAGCAGCAGATTCGTCGTCATTTCGTCGATTTCCGTCTGGGATGCATCTCTCTTGTTGAGGGTTTCCGCATCCTCTACTACGAAAGCGAGTTCGTCACGGGCATCGGCCTTGTAGAAGCTGTTGGTCGTCATCGCTTTTGCGGTAGCCAGTGCATCAAGGAAATCCACCTTGTCAAGCATAGCGGCTTCCAGTGCGGTGATGGCCGTATCCAGATGGTCGATCAGTTCCTGGACCATCGTCGTGGAATATGCTTCAGCGCCCGTCTTCGTCAGGATGGTCGGTTCCTCAGCCTTGCACTTCTTGTACCAGCCGGTGTCGGCATTAAAGGTCTGGAACGCTATGGAGTCGAAGATGTGGTTTTTGCTCTGCTGCTGCACATAGCCGTCGCCTTTCTGGATCAGAGCGACCAGCTCATTGTAAGTCTTTTCATCCACCTGAATGGTGCGAAGACCGTTGATAGCGTCGGTGATCGCCTTGGTCTTCTTGACGAAATCCTCATTGATGCCGCCAGCCCCTTCCAGTGAACGGCCCTTGGCCTTTTCCTTCTGGATGTAGTTGACGTCATTGTACAGGGTCACGCCTTCTTCAATGGCAGTGGTGAGGGCAGCAAAAGAAGCCGGTTCATAGTCAGCCGGGCTGTAGCCCTGACCTTCGATGATCTTGTTGAGCAGTTCTCTTCTTTCAGCGGAAGATACTTCTGCTTCCTGATAATCAATGTAGGGAGCGACCGGAGTACCCACTTCGCTCGAACGGACGTGCACCGTCACATAAGCATCACTGTCGGCGCCGATGGTATCGTTGGCCTGTGCTTCGGTGAGCTGGGAGTAGATCATGGTGCGCTTCCGGCCGGCGGGGTTAATGATCGCCACCACCCATGCGTCATCGTTGCTGCTGGGGGTAACGCTCAGCGTGTCGTTGTAGGCGTTGCCGGATTTGTCGTAATAATCGAAGGTGGCAAGGAAGGTGCGCTCAGTGGCGATATTAGCGACCCACCAGCCGCAGCCTTCATACATCATCGTCTTTTCACCTTCCTGACTGTTGCCATAGAAGTAAGACATGTTGTTGCCGGTCTTGTAGAAGTTATTGTTGAAGTTTGCTTCGAGCTTTGCGCTGTTGTAGTACGCATCGGAGAATGCGTTCTTGAAGTTGTTGTAGGTACCGTCATCCTGGAAGATCGGTACACCGCCGATGGACACTTCGCTGATGACCGGGGCCTTGGTCGGAGCCGTATTCGCTTCGGCTACGGTGTCGCCGATGCCCTTGATCTTGAAGTGCAGCGCCGTCTTCTGGTTCTTGACGTATACGAGCATTCTGTCGTTCAGACCGGTCAGACCGTTCCAGGTAGACTTGGTGTAGTATTTCATGCCGGGCTTGAGGAATTCAAAGTAGATATTCCGGTCGGCACTGTTCAGATACCACAGGTGGAACATTTCGTTGGTCTGCACGTTGTCGGTGTTCAGATGGCCGGAGTTGTCGTTGAGCACCTTTCCTTTGGCGGTAATGATCAGGTTGAAGTAGTTCACCTGATCGTTGCGGATGTAATAGGTGGCGTCGAACCAGCCGTTGCCTCTGCGGGAGAAATAGGAAGTAGTTCCGTTTCTCGGGTCGCTGGCATTGGGCAGTACGTTCCAGATGCTGGCCGGCTCGATCTTGTTGTTCTGGAATGTCATGTACTTGGTTTCAGATTTCTTGGAATTGATGTTCCAGACCGTCATGTTCTTAGACAAGCTGACATCAGATTCGTTGTAGTTCATGCCGTCAAAGATGCACGCCTTGGACCCATCGCCTTTGTAATAGGTGATGGACGATCCGACAACGTTGGTGTTGTTTTTATACAGCACCTCGGTGCCGTAGCAGTTGTCGGTGTGCGCATACATTTCAGCCTGATCCTTGTACGTCCATACATAATAGAAGGGCGTCCAGTTCTGGCCGGGGTACTGTTTGATGTGCATGGCGATCGTATCCCGGGGCGGATCGTAATTGAACATACTGGTGTCCATGTCGATGTCCGTCAGGGTCACACGGTTTTTATTGCCCATCGTGGCAACCGAATGTCTGGCGGTCAGGTGGACCATTTGCGAGCCTCTTCTTCCGAGAACGTCTGCAGATTTTGAATACGCCGTGAGTTTCAGAACTGCGGAGCCCTTCGGAGTGGAAGGCGGTTCATAATTGGCCACTACATAGGTCGTGTAGTTAGCCGCATCAGCCTGTGTGCTAAGCTTTGCGCCGGACAGAGGCGTGCCCCCATCCACATCCAGCATCACCATATACTCATCATGCACATCTGCCAGCTTTGGCACAGCGCCGCTGTCGCAGTAGTAGGCATAAGCATATTCCAGTGCACTGCGGACGTTGAGGTACGCCTGTCTGCTGTTGACACTGCTGCTTGTGGTACTGATGCTGGTGGCGGCGATAGCGATCAGAGAGGCAGAAAGGATGATGAGCACGCTGGTTATCGCCATAGCAACAGGCAGCGAAAAGCCTTGCCTGCTTTTCAGCTTTTTGAATAACATAGCAGCAACTTCCTTTCCTGAAAAATTAGGGGGTTACTCCGGTTAGCAGGTTCCGAGGAATGCACGGCCACTCCAAACAAAGCCTACTAACCTACTATCGCTATCATTATACTTCATTTCTATGGCAAATTCAAGAATCATTCATAATTCACGCCATTTTTTGTACAATTGCTCAATAGAATCCCTCTCCGATTATGCATTTCTTACAATGCGCCGGACCTCTTTTTATCAATTTCTCCAACTGTCTCCTGCATGGGTCCCGGCAGATTAGTGAAAATACCATGTTTTGAAAAAGGAGTGATTTTCGTCACATTATTCTTTTTCGCCGGTTTACGGCCGGATCACTACGGTTTGTAATATTCACACAAATTATACCCTTCGTTATTTCCTCCTGTCATAGTTCCCGGCAGCGCTTCATAGATATACTATCAAGCAAAAGCATCAGGAGGGGGACACCTATGATCGTGGCGGCCTTGTTGTTGGGAACGGCGTTAGCGGCAGACGCCCTCACCCTGTCGATTGTCTGCGGCAGCCGGGAGCAAAAAAGCGTGCAGAAAGGAGCCCTGCTGACGGCGCTGTTTTTCGGCGGCTTTCAGGGGATCATGCCCATCATCGGCTGGAGCATCGGGCGGGTCGGCAGCCGGTGGGTGCAATCCTTTGATCAATATATCGCCTGCGGGATCCTCTTGTTCTTAGGGATCAAAATGATGCTCGACGGGCGCTCCCTCCGGGACCTGCCCTCTTTGGAAAGCGGGCGGCATCGCCTGCGCCAAACAGCGGCGATGGCGTTTGCCACCAGCATTGACGCCCTGACCGCCGGGATCGCTTTTCCAAGTGTTTTAGGGGCGCAGGCCATCGGGGATGTGCTCCTCTGTGCCGGGCTCATCGGCGGGGTGACGTTTCTGTTTTGTTTGGGAGGTTTTTTCTGCGGGCATTTGCTGCAAAAAGCGCTGCGCTTTTCCCCCTCCCTCATCGGCGGCGCCATTCTGATCCTCATCGGACTGCGCCTGCTGATCACCGGGTAAGCATCCCGGAGTTCTGCAAAAAAGCACGGCATGACACGGTGGGGGGCGCCGTGTCATGCCGCATGGTTTCTCAGGATTCTTTGTTTTGTTCCCGCTGTTTCTTCGTCTGGAGAATAGACGCCTCTTTGTCCACCCTCCCGTCATTCTGAAACAGATCGTCCAATTTTGTATCCAGCGAGAGCGGGATATCCAGCAGAACTGCTTTTTCTTTGTGTACGGTTTTTGTTTTTCCGTCATCGGTCCTTACGACCATGTCATAGGGGTCCGATTGCTGCTCCGGACGGATAATCATTCCATCTTCCCGCACCATGCACTTTGCTAATTCCTCTTCGTAGATTTTCTCCGTATAAATGCCTTGTGCCAGCGGCTCAAACCGGAGCGCATCCCGGATCGTAGCATTTTCCGCCCGCTGTCTTCTTTGTTCCTCCGTATCATCCGGGGACGGCAAATAGCTGAGATCGTACCGATAATTCGAGGTTACGACAACATTGGAAGTATCCATCCCGTCATAGATCTCACGATAATATCCGCCGCAGGAAATATTGATATACGCAAGCGGCTGCATCAGAACGGGGGCACGCTCTCTTTCTCCCCAAAGAAAAATCCCCACCGCACTGCCCGCCATCAGAACCGCCGTTAAAACGAAGATCAAGATCAGGCGCTTCTTCGGCATTGTTTTCTCAGAACGTTCCATAGGCATCCTCCTTCCTCAAACGGGCGCACTCTTACAGATAAGACATCGAGCAAATATCGGTGTAATCGATTGTCTGACTCGTGTACATATTCGTGCATTTTACGATTCTGTCCGGACAGCCGTTTTGATAGGCTGTATAGGTGATAATCTCAACGGGAACAGGAGAGCCGGAAATCTGTGCCACCACAATGTTACTTTCAAAATCTTCTGCCGCAACCCCTCTATGATTGTTTTTTCTGTATTTTTCTTCTTGTCACACTGAACATATCTGACACTTCCATAAAATAGTAAGTGAAGTTCTTCAGGACTATTCATTTATGTCATAATTATAGTAAACGACATTATTTTTTATACTTTCATAGATAATAGGCTGACTGTGGGGGCTTTCCGGTCGCCCCCACACCCCTTCGGACATCGCTCTAAGTAAGAATATTTTTGTCGCCTACTAT
>CACYCG010000102.1 GCA_902772855.1 uncultured Ruminococcus sp. | reverse complement strand
TGAATAATAATCTCGCATTTGAGGTTGTTCTTGTGGTTTTCGGGAGCTGCCGCTTTTTCTTAAAGTGCAAGCCCCGGAAGGGGGGTCTGGGGGAACTCCCCCAGACCCGGGTGCAGCGTCACGCTGCCGCCGCTGCCCCGAAGGGTTGGTTGATTTTTTGATAAGGGTATGATACACTAACATTTGGTAAACCTTATGACGTTCAGAAAAGGAGTGGTTTTATGAATACAGCGGTCATTTTCGCCGGCGGGTCCGGCACTCGAATGAATTCCAAGGATAAGCCGAAACAGTTTTTGCTGGTGCACGGCAAACCGATCATCGTCCACACCATCGAGGTGTTTCAGAATCACCCCGATATTGACGCCATCGTTGTGGTCTGCATTCAGGACTGGATTCCGCATATGGAGGAGCTGCAGTTCCGGTATCGGCTGGATAAGATCCGCAAGATCGTTCCCGGCGGGGCGACCGGTCAGCTTTCGATTTTCAACGGACTGGAAGCGGCGGAGGAGATCAGCGAAAGCGGGGACGATATCGTTCTCATCCACGATGGAGTCCGTCCTCTGATCACCCCCGAAGAACTGTCCCTCAATATCGAATCCGTGCAGCAGCACGGTTCGGCGATCACCTGCGTGAAGACAAAGGAAACCTTCGTGCTGGTGGATGACGACAATAAAGTCGTGCAGGTTCCCGACCGGGCGCATTCCTATGTGGCCAAGGCCCCGCAGAGCTTCCGCCTCAAGGATATCATCGCCGCTCAGCGCCGGGCGATTGCCGACGGTTTCACCAATATGATCGACTCCTGCACCCTGATGCGGCAGTACGGCTATGAGCTGTACTGCATTATCGGCAATTACGAAAATATGAAAATCACCACTCCGGATGACTTCTACACGTTCCGTGCGCTGTATGACGCACGGGAAAACCAGCAGTTGGATTCCTGAGAGGCTTCTGCCATCCTCATCGCCGCCGTGCGGTGAGAATGGCTGTGTCCGGTTCAGGGGTGTCCGTACAGGACCCCCGAAAGCAACTGAATCCTACGAAAGAAAAGGGAGATGCATGATGGCTGATGTTTCAAAGGAACTGAGTACGAATGAAAATGACAGGGAGCAGACGATCCTGATGAAAAACCTCACCGGCAGCGGCCTTCTCAGCGCCACGGTCGTCGGGATCCGCTGGGAACGGGTCACGGTCACGTTTGACGTGAAGGTGGTGTTTTCCGAAGAAGCCGACCGCACGCAGCCGCTGGTGTTCTATGCCGTCAACGGAGCGTTTCAGGCCAGGGCGGTCTTCCGCCAGGAAGGCGTAGAGGGGGACCTGTACACCGTGTCGCTGAACGTCACCAACCCTGGCAACGCCCGCTGTGTTCCCACAGGGAATTATTCCATGGTCATCTGTCAGAGGAAGAATATGCTGGCGGTCGCCGAGACCGATGTTCCGTTAGCGCTGCGGCTGCAGGAGTTTTCCCGCAATTTCCTCTATGGGGGAAAAGCCAGACGGAAAACCTACGCTGTCACCTTTCTGGTGAAGGAATGGGCGGAAACACTTCCGTTTGTGATGCATATCCTGCACGCCAAGGATGCCGGGATGGGGGACATCTATGCTCCTGCGAAGAAAAAACCTTCTTTTATGGACCAGCAGAAAAAATCCATTACCGCCAAAAAGCGGAAGTATGCCTTCAAGCTGCTGCAGGATATGTACGACCATTACCGGAAAAAGTACCGGAACAACAAAAAAACCATTCTCTTCCTGTATGAAGCCAATTATAACATGGCCTCCAACCTGCGGGCGGTGCAGAAGCGCATAAAAGAGCGGGGGCTTGACCGGGAGTTTACCATCCTTGAATACGCCTGGTTCGCCGATATGCCCTCCGTTTACAATAAAAGCGAGCGGCTGGAGCACCAGCGGGCGCTGGCGGAGTATTTAGCAAGAGCCAACATTATCTTTGTGGATAATTATGTGCCTGCGTTTACCCGCATGAGGCTCGATTTAGAGCACACCACCATCATCAATCTCTGGCACGCCGGCATCGGCTTCAAGGCGGTCGGCTACAGCCGCTGGGGGCATTTAGCGGCTTCGGCGCCGTTTCTGGCGCATCGGGTGTACACCTACGGTGTCTGCGGCTCCCGGCAGGTTTCCCACGTTTTTGCCGAAGCGTGGGGCATTAACCCGGAGCGGGTGCTTCCCACCGGAATGCCCCGCATGGATAAATACCTGGACCCGGCTCATCGGGAGGAAAAAACCAAAGAACTGTACGAGACCTTCCCTTTGTGCCAGGGGAAAAAGGTGATTTTGTTTGCGCCGACCTTCCGTGGAAACAACCACCCCGATGCTCACTATCCCTTTGAGATCATGGATTTTGAAAAGCTCTATGAAGCCTGCGGGGATGAATACGTCGTTCTGTTCAAAATGCACCCCTGGATCAGCACGCCCGTTCCTATTGAGGCTTACAGCGATAAGTTCGTGGACGTGACCAGCTATCCGGATATCAACGACCTGTTTTATATTACCGACCTGCTGATCACCGATTATTCTTCCTGCATTTATGAGTTTTCGCTCATGCACAAGCCCATGCTCTTTTTTGCCTTCGATGAAATGCAGTATTCTATTTCCCGGGGCTTTCACCACGATTATCGTCTGGCGGCCCCCGGCAAGGTGTGCAATACCTTTGAGGAACTGCTGACAGCCATTCGGGAAAAGGATTTTGAAATAGAAAAAGTGGAAGCCTATATCAAGCGCAATTTTGACATCATCGACAGCGGTTCTTCCGACAGAGTCATTGACTGGTTCCTGCTCGGGCAGATCCCGGAGCAGTACGTCCGGGAGATCGAGGCCCGTGATGAAGAAATGCGTCTGATGGCGCAGCAGCTTGATTTCAGCCTGCTGCAGACCGCCCCGTCTGTTTCCGATGAAGCGGACGAGGACGGGGAAGAGCTTACAGAAGAAGAGGGCGAACCTTCTCCTTCCGGCGCACAGGGACAGCAGCCGGAAGAGGGAGCAAACGGAACGGGGGAAGAAGAATGAACCGACAGACGGTTTTTGAGGAAGATCTGGAAAACATCTGCTCAGCAGATTTTATTGACTGGGATCGGCTGAACGGAAAAACGATTTTCGTCACCGGCGCCACCGGGCTGATCGGCTCCACGGTGGTGCAGGCGCTGCTGTATGCCAACCGGAAGCGCTCCCTGCATCTGCAGGTGAAAGCGCTGGTTCGGAATCTTCAGAAGGCGCAGGCGATGTTTGCCCGGTATGAAGGGGATGAAGCCCTTTCCTTTGTGGTGGGAACGGTGGAGGAGCTGTCCGAGGTGGAAGGCCAGGTGGATTTCATCGTCCACGGCGCCAGCCAGACAGACAGCAAGGCCTTTATCCGCCAGCCGGTGGAAACCATCCTGACAGCGGTGCAGGGGACCATCCGCCTGCTCGAGCTGGCCAGGGAAAAGAAGCCGGAGGGCATGGTGTATCTTTCCAGCATGGAAGCCTACGGCTACCCCCAAAAGGGGCATAAGGTGACGGAAACCGATGCAGGCGCCCTGTCTCCGCTGGACGTGCGCAGCAGCTATCCCATCGGCAAGCAGCAGTGTGAAGCCCTTTGCTGTGCCTATGCCTCCGAATACGGCGTTCCGGCGGTCATCGGCCGCCTGACCCAGACCTTCGGCCCGGGGGTGAGCTATCGGGATAACCGGATCTTTGCCTATTTCGGCCGCTGCGTGCTGGAGAAGCAGGACATCGTGCTGAAAACAAAGGGGGAGACCGAGCGGGATTATCTCTACACCGCTGATGCAGTCACCGCCATCCTGACGCTGCTGCTCAAGGGAGAAAAGGGAAGCGCCTATAATATCGCAGACGAATCCACCTACTGCTCGATCGCCGACATGGCGCAGACGGTGGCCGGAGAAGCCGGCATTCAGGTGACGTTCGACCTGCAGGATGCAGCGGCCAATGGGTTTCTTTCCACCCTGTATATGGACCTGGACACCTCCCGCCTGCGTTCCCTTGGCTGGAAGGTGCTGTATGAGGGGGGTCTTGCGGAAATGTACCGCCGCATGATCGCCTGTATGGAAAAGGAGTAAGATTCGTGAAAGGAAAAGAAACCGCCGCCCTTCCAAAACCTCAGAAAAGTCTGCCCCGCTATACCGACGAACGGGGCAGAGAATATTTTTTTGATAACGCTAAGTTTATCCTGATCACCTTCGTGGTGCTGGCCCATGCGGTGGCGCCGCTGAAGGACCAGTCCGATCTGGCCAAGGCCATCTGGATCGTGCTCAATTCGTTTCATATGGCCTGCTTTATCTTTATGACCGGGTATTTTGCCAAAAGCTACATCCAGAAAGACGGTTCGGTCCGTCAGCAGCGGCTGTTTACTTATTGGATGTACTACCTTTTCGCACAGGCCTTTGAGACCCTGTTTGAATACACCGTGCTGGGGAAAAACGTTGGCATAAGCGTGTTTTTGCCCCGTCCGGCGCTGTGGTATCTGCTGTGCATGATCCTGTGGTTTACCATTCTGCCCTATGTGGCGAAAATCAAGATCCCCGTGGCCATCGGCTGCGCCTTTGCCTTCGGGCTGCTCGTGGGCTATGATGCCAAAGCCGGCGGGATGCTCAGCCTGTGCCGGGCCGTGAACCATTTTCCGTTTTTCTTGATGGGATTCTATTTCAAGAAGGAATGGCTGTTCCGGTTCCGCAATATCTGGACGAAGACAGCCGCCGCAGCGGTGATGGTCGGGGCGCTGGTGTTCGCCTTCTTTGAATATTCTCTCGTAGCTACCCGCATTCTCGAATGCTCCTACAACTATAAGGGCGCCAAGTTGGTGCTGTTCACAGCCCTTCCCCTTCAATGGGTCAACCGGCTGGTGTTTTATGTGGCGGCCATCGTGCTGTGTGCCTGCTTCCTGACGCTGGTTCCCAGAAGAAAGCTGTTTTTCACCCGCTTTGGCTCCCGCACCCTGCAGGTGTATCTCATCCACCGGCTGCTCTATTTCTGTGAAGAGGAATTCGGCTGGTACAAGCTGCCGTTTTTTGAGCAGTACGGGGTGTACAAAATGATGCTCATCGCCGTGGCGGTCACGTTCCTTCTGTCGCTCAAGGTGTTTGAATATCCCTTTATCTGGATCGGCAAAATCCCGCTTGCTCCGCTTCTGAAGCCGGAATATCAGCACAAAAAATAACCCCCGAAGCGGGGGAATGGGAGGTGGTTTTTTCGTGGACTTAGTGGAAATGACGCCGCAGCTCCTGCGGGAACTGCAGGAAAAGCAAATGGAGATGCTGGTGTATTTTCGGGATTTCTGCGAAAGGAACCATCTCACCTTTTACCTGATCGGCGGCTGCCTGATCGGGGCGCTGCGAAACGGAGGCTTTGTGCCGTGGGACGATGACATTGACGTCATGCTGCCCCGGGAGGATTACGAGCGCCTGACGGTGCTGTGGAAGGAGCAGGAGAGCAACGAACGGTTTGAGCTGCTGCGCACCGATGACACCGTGTTCACAGGCAATATTTTTACCACGCTGGTGGATAAGAACTACACCCTTGTCAAGGCCAATCAGGCGCATTTGTCGGTTCCTCATGGGCTGGTGATGGATATCTTCCCGCTTGATGCCGCCCCGGACGGATGGTTCCGCCGCAAAAGGCAGCTTTTCTGGACGCTGATCTATTCGCTGTTTTTAGCGCAGGTGGTTCCCGAAAAGCACGGCGGCGCCGCGGCACTGGGAAGCCGAGTGCTGCTGGGGCTGTTCAGAGGGGAGAAGACCCGAAGGAAGATCTGGCGCTATGCGGAAAAACAGATCTCCAAATATTCAATGAAAGACAATCAATATGTGACAGAGCTTTGTTCCGGGCCGAAATGGATGATCCCGAAATACCCCAAAGAGATCTACCGGGGCGTGGCGGAAGTGACGTTTGAAGGGGAGAGAATGCCCTGCATGGCGGGGTATGAAGAGTACCTGACGATGATCTTCGGAGATTACCGGCAGCTCCCTCCCGTGGAAGAACAAAAACCCCATCATGATATTGCCTATATCGACCTGCAGACCCCCGCCGCCGTCTATGACCGGAGGATGGGAACACAGCAGGACGCACCGCAGCCCTGAGGAAAAAGAAAAGGAGAACGCAAATGGTTTTTTCGTCTTTGTTTTTTATGTACTTCTTTTTGGCCCTTGTCTTTTTAGCCTATTATCTGATCAAACCGCTCGAACAAAAAAACATCGTCCTGATCGCAGCGTCCCTGTTCTTTTATGCCTGGGGAGAGCCGGTCTGGGTGCTGATGCTGGTGTTCAGCGCCTGGTTCAACTGGCAGATGGCCCTGCTGATCGAAAAGCACCGCACCGACAAGTCGGGCAAGGCGCTGGTGGGGCTTTCGCTGGCGGTGGACCTGGGGCTTCTGATCGTGTTCAAATACAGCGGCTTTTTGGTGGAAAACGTCAACGGCCTGCTGCGGCTGTCCATTCCGGTCCCGCAGATCACCATGCCCATCGGCATCAGCTTTTTCACCTTTCAGGCTATTTCCTACATCATGGACACCTATTGGGAGACTGTTCAGGCACAGCCGAGGTTCCGGAATTTCCTCCTGTATCTTTCGCTGTTCCCGCAGTTGGTGGCAGGCCCCATTGTGCGCTACAGCGTGATCGAAAAAGAAATCCTTACCCGCACCATTACCCCCGCCGACGTCAGCGAAGGAGCTGCCCGGGCGATTTTAGGCGTTTCTAAAAAAGTCATCCTGGCCAATAACCTGTACGCCATTGTGGAGCAGTTCTTCGGGCAGGATATTTCCGGTCTGTCCGTTATGGGCACCTGGTATACCGTGATCGTCTATTCCCTGTATGTCTATTTTGATTTCAGCGGCTATTCCGATATTGCCATCGGGCTGGGAAGGATGTTCGGCTTTCACTTTGACGAAAACTTCAACTATCCCTTCATCTGCAAAACCATCAGCGAATTCTGGCAGCGCTGGCATATTTCCCTTAGCTCCTTTTTCCGGGATTATCTGTTCTATGTCCCGATCTTCGGCAAGCAGCGGAAATATCTCAACCTCTTTCTGGTCTGGTTCTGCACCGGTATGTGGCACGGCGCTTCCTGGAACTTCATTTTCTGGGGCCTGTATTTCGGCATCTTTATTTTCATCGAAACGAAGATCGGCAAAAAGCGCATGAAAAAATGGAACAAATTCCTGACCCACCTGTACAGCAAAGCCATTATCATCGTCGGCTTCGGCATTTTCTATTTCACCGACCTGTCGCAGCTTGGGCAGTTCTTCCTGAACATCACCGGTATCAGTATGCTGACGAGCGGCGCTTCCTTTACGGATATTCTCACCTGGCATTCCCTGCTCAATAATCTGTTCCTTATTCTCTTTGCCATCGCCGTTTCCATGCCGCTGCTGCCCAAGGTGAAATACTTCTTTAACGAATGGGGCAACAACACCGTCTTTACCGTGGGAAAGATCGGAGGGGCGATCGGCTGCTGCATTCTGCTGATTATTTCCAGCATCCTGCTGGTCAACAGCACCACCAACCCCTTCCTGTATTTCCGGTTCTGAGAAAGGAGGCTGAATCGTCATGAGTGAAAACAACCGCCCGTCTGCGGACGCTCCCGTCCAGCGCACGGCATCCCGGAATACGCCGAAGGCCGGCTCCCAGAAAAACGTCCGCAATCCTGTCAGCGTGCAGAACCGGGACCATCGCCCGCCTGCCGGTCACAACCCCGGCCAGGATCCCGGGCAGCCTCCGGCCATGCCCCCTGTCAGAAGAGGATATAATTACATCAAGCGCCGGATCATCGTGCATAACACCTCGGTCATCTGCCTGATGATCATGCTGCCGGTCTTCGTGCTGCTGACGCTGTTTCTGACGTTCTTTCCCCGCTCCACGGTGTCCTATGTCGAAAACCGGAACCTGAACACCTGGCCGTCCTTTTCGTTTGAATCGTTTTTTTCCGGCGCCTATACCGCCGGAATCGCCGATTGGTATAACGACACGGTTCCTTTCCGGGATGATATGAACGCCGCCGGCAATAATTTCAAAAAGCTGTTCGGCATCCATACGGATGAAGAAGTCACCGCCACCGGCCCCATGCGGGAAGTGGGCAAGGGGAGCACCCCCGCTCCCTCGTCTTCTTCCGGTAAACAGCAGCCGGGCGCTTCTACGTCGCCCTCCGGCACACAGACTCCCGCCGGGCAGACGCCCGACGCCCAGACCCCGGAAGTCAGCTCCATCGGGGAAGCGGAATATACGCAGGTGGAAAACGGCACCATCGTGGTCAAGCATAACGGCCATTACCGGGCACTGGAGCTGTTTGGAGGCGGCACAGGCAACGCCTATGTGGAAGCCTTGAACCGCTTCCATCAGGATCTTGGCGATAAGGTGCAGATTTATTCCATGATCGCACCGCTGGCCAGCGAATATTATACGCCGACCAATTACTCCGGCTATAGCGCCAGCCAGAAGGAATGCTTCGACAGCATCGCCTCCCGCCTCGATGACAGCATCAAAACCGTTGACGTGGCCACCGCCCTGTCCTATCACACCCCGGAGGAGATCTATTTCCGCACCGACCACCACTGGGCGGCACTGGGGGCCTATTACGCCTGTCAGGAGCTGGCGAAGACCGCCGGCCTTGATTTCAAGGACCTGTCGACCTATCAGAAGCACGATATTGAAGGTTTTGTCGGGACCATGTACGCCGTCACGGGGGACGCCAATATCAATAACGACCCCGAAACCTTCTCCTACTATACCCCGGAGAACGTGGATCAGTGCACGGCCTATTATTACACCACCGATTTCACCTACGACGGCTTCGGACGCTTTTTCCAAGGGGTCGGAGACCCGCAGCATAATGCCTACCTGACCTATATGGGCGGGGATGAGAAGGTCGTCAAGGTGAAAACCAACGTTAAAAACGGCCGGAAAGCCCTCATTGTCAAAGACAGCTACGGCAATTCGGTCCCCGGCTTCCTCTTCGGCTCCTTTGAAGAGATCTATGTGGTGGATATGCGGTATTTTGACCTGAACTTAGTGGATTTTGTGCAGCAGACGGGAACGACCGACCTGATTTTTGCGATGGTCTCCTATTCCGCTGTCGGCATCAATTCCACGAATCTTGAAACCCTCCGCACACAGGCCAAGGGGCAGCCGATCGTGGACGGCGCCCTGACAGCCAGTGAAGAGGAATAAAGGACGGAGGACTCTGTATGAAAGAACTTGAATACCCCTTTGATGCGGAATATATCATCAAAAAAAGAAAATCCCTGCGGCGCAGTCTGCTGTCGAAGGAGGGGCCCCGCCTGAAAAAGCGGATCGCCGTGCTGGGCGGTTCCACCACGAATGATATTGTGGTGTATCTGGAACTGTTTCTGCTGGATCAGGGAATTGAGCCGGTGTTCTATCAATCGGAATACGGGCAGTACTGGCAGGACGCCATGTTCCCCGGAGAGGAGCTTTCCTCCTTTGCCCCCGACCTCGTGTTTATCCACACCTCCAACCGGAACATCACCGCCTATCCCTCCGTTTCTTCCACCCCGGAAGAGGCGCAGCAGCTTTTAGAGGCGGAATACAGCCGCTTTGAGCAGATGTGGCAGAAGATCGCAGAAACCTATCACTGCCCCATTATCCAGAATAACTTTGAGCTTCCGTTTTACCGGCTGATGGGCAACCGGGACTGCTATGATCACCGGGGCCGCACCCATTTTGTCACCAGCCTGAATGAAAGGTTTTACGCCTACGCCCGGGAGCATGAAGGATTTTATATCAACGACCTGCAGTTTATCTCCTCCTCCTACGGGCTGAAAGCCTGGAGCGACCCGTCCTACTGGAATATGTATAAATACGCCATGTGCGTGGAAGCGATTCCGGAGTTTTCCTTCAATCTGGCGTCCATCATCAAATCCCTGTTCGGCAAGAACAAAAAAGCGCTGGCGCTCGACCTCGATAACACCCTCTGGGGCGGCGTGGTCGGAGATGACGGGGTGGACGGCATTCAGATCGGCCAGGAAACCGGTGTGGCGCAGTCCTATTATGAGTTTCAGTCCTATCTGAAGGAGCTGAAGAACCTGGGCGTCATTCTGACGGTCTGCTCCAAAAACGACCACGAAAACGCCATCGCCGGACTGCAGCACCCGGAAGGCGTTCTGCGCCCGGAAGACTTCATCATCATCAAAGCCAATTGGGAAAACAAGGACCGGAATATCGTGCAGACAGCGGCTGAGCTGAATATCCTTCCCGATGCCATTGTGTTTGCGGATGATAACCCAGCGGAACGGGAGATCGTGCGGGCGCAGGTGCCGGGGGTGGCTGTCCCGCTGATGGACAGCGTGGAGCATTATATCATCCACCTTGACCGGAGCGGCTTTTTTGAGGTGACAAACTTCAGCGCCGACGACCTCAAGCGGAATGATATGTACAAAGCCAATGCCCAGCGGGCAGCGCAGCAGGCCTCTTTTGCGGATTACACGGACTATCTTCTCAGCCTCGACATGAAAGCGGTCATCGACGATTTCCTTCCGGTGTACCTGCAGCGCATTACGCAGCTTACGAACAAAAGCAATCAGTTCAACGTGACCACCCGGCGCTACACCACCGCCGAAATGGAAGCGGTGGCGGCAAGCGATGACTATATCCGGCTGTACGGCAAATTGGTGGATAAGTTCGGGGATAACGGCATTGTGTCCGTTGTCATCGGGCACAAAAACGGCACGGTACTGGAGATGGATCTGTGGCTGATGAGCTGCCGTGTCCTGAAGCGGGATATGGAGCTGGCCATGCTGGATACGCTGGTGGAAAAAAGCCGTCAGCAGGGCATTCAGACCATCCGGGGCTATTATTATCCCACCGCCAAAAATCATATGGTGCACGATCTCTACGGGCGCTTCGGGTTTGCGAAGGTGCAGGAGGAAGAAGACGGCAGCACCGTGTGGGAGCTTTCGACAGAAGGCTATGAAGCGCAGAACCATGTGATCGCCGTTTCCGGCAATTCTGAAATTGGCTGAAACCGGTCCCTGCCGACAGGTGACCGGCTGACAATAGCAACAACTGTGACGAAAAGGAGATATGAACAATGGATATGAAAACGATCTATGCCGCTCTGAACGAGGTGTTCCGGGACGTATTCGATGACGACAGCATCGTCGTGGGGCCGAAAACCACCGCCAACGATATTGAGGATTGGGACAGTTTGGAGCACATCACGCTGATTTCCGCCGTGGAAAAGCGGTTTAAGATGAAGTTCAAGATGGGGGAGATCTCCTCCATGAAAAACGTCGGAGAAATGGCGCAGATCATCGCTTCCCGCGTGAAATGATCCGATGACGTTTGAAGACTATCTGCGGGAGAATCATTCCATGACCTACACCACCCACGGCGTCAGCATGAAGCCCATGCTCTCTCCCAAGGGGGACCTTGTCACCTTGCGGGAGAAGGGGGAGCAGCGCTGCCGGCTGTATGACGTGGCGCTGTACAAGCGGGACAGCGGCCGCTACGTTCTTCACCGGATCGTGGAAGTCACGCCGGAGGGGTATGTGTTCTTAGGGGACAACTGCTATGAAAAGGAATACGGTGTGCGGGAAGACATGGTGTTAGCGGTGCTGGAATCCTATGTACATAACGGAAAAACCATCACTGTGGATGACCCGGCCTATCAGCGCTATGTCCGCAGGAAGGTGCGGCTCTATCCCCTGCGCTGTGTGCGTCTGCGGGCAGAGATCCTCCTGAAAAAAGCGGGGAGGGGCGTGCGAAAGCTGATTCGCCGCAGTTAAACAGAAGAAAAATGAGACCGGCCCGGTCGATTCGCAGGAATCACCGGGCCGGTTTTGGTTTTTTGTGCGGTCTTTCCCGCAGAAGAACCAGATCAGAAGAAAGACCTTATCCCTATTTCTATCGCTAATGGGAAACGGATCCGGAGCCAGCGGCCCCTTCCCCCCTTCCCTTGAGGGAAGGGGCCGGGGGATGGGGGGAAACCAGCTTGTTTACCGGAAGATCATTTGCAGGTAAGGGTCATGATTTTGGCGTCGGTCTTGTTTTTTGCGTCTTTCACAATGACCTTCACCTGATAGGAAGTGGCCGTGAACGGCTGGAAGGTTGCTTTCGTGGCGGAGCCAAAGGCGGTGCCGATCAGGGTCCACTGAGAACTGGAAGATTTTTTGTTTTATTTTGCGTATTTGTAGGGCGCGGTGCCGCCGGAGGCTTTGCCGGTGACGGTAACAGTCTTTCCCTTGGAAACGGTGGTGGCACTGAGCACGGAGGCGTTGGTCAGCTTGGCGGTGGCGCTCAGGCTCATGATCTTATAGGTCGTTCTGTCCTTGGCGTCCTTCACGAGCACTTTCACCTGATAGGCGGCGGCAGCGCCAGGCTTGAAGGTGGCCGTGGTGGCGGAGCCGAATTTGGTGCCGATCAGGGTCCAGTTGTCAGACGAGGATTTCTTGTAATAGAAAGCGTATTTGTAGGGAGCGGTGCCGCCGGAGGCCTTGCCGGTGATGGTCACGGTATCGCCGACGGTGGGGGAGGTGGTGCTCAGGGTGGATTCGTTCGTCAGCTTGGTAACGGTGATGGTAAAGGTTTTGTCAACGGTTGCTCCTTTGCTGTCCTTCACGGTCACTTTCGCTTTGTAGGCAGCGGCGGAGGAGGGCTTGAAGGTGGCTTTGACCGCTCCGCTGAAGGGGGTGCCGATGGCGGTCCAGGAAGAGGAGGTGCTCTTTTTGTAATAGAAGGCGTAGGTGTAGGGCGAGGTGCCGCCGGAGGCTGCGCCCGTCAGGGTGATGGTTTCCCCGGCCACAGCGGTCTTTTTGCTGATGGTGGAGGAATTGGCCAGGTCACTGTCGGTGCCGGAGACGGTGAGCTTGACGGTGGCGGTCATGTCGGATTTGCTGTCCACCGCATTGACCGAGAGAATGAAGGTGCCGGCCTTGGAGGGGGTCCATGTCACATTGTTTGAGGAGCCGGAAGCCTGCAGAACGGTCCCGTCCGAGCAGATAAAGCGGTAGCTGACCGTTCCGGTCGTGGATTCGGCCTTGGCGGTCAGGGTGACAGCCTGCCCCACAGCGGGGGATTTGGGGGAAGCACTCAGGCTCAGGGTCATGCCGCCCTCTTCCACCGGAAGGTCGACCAGCGTTTTGTTCTTGAAGAGCTTTTTGTCGGTGTGCTTCATGGAAAGCCCCTGCCCGGCGGGATACTGCGTGCCTTCTCCGTTATTGAAGATGACGTACACATCGGTGCCGAGCTTGTCGGGAATTTCGTAGGAATAATAATTCCCGCCTTCATCGGTCATCTGCACGCCGGGCCAGCCGGCATTGTTTCCGGTACTGTCGTAGACGTAGCAGTACACCTTCGACCAGTTGTAGTCCTCGTTGTCAAACACCACGCCGCCGTTATTCAGGGTGGGGTAGCCGACACGGGGAGATTTTTTGTAGTATGTATAGGTTTTGGTCTTTTTGATGCCGTCGGCGGTCTGTGCGGTGATGGTAACGGTCACATTGTCGCCGGTGGCTGTCAGGGAGCCGATGCTGATGGTTTTGGAGCTGGTAAAGCTGCCGGAGGCGCCTTCCGAGGTGGTGTAGGTGGATTTGGAGGCGTTTTCGGTCGTCATGGTGATGCTGTTGGTGTAGGAGGTGAAGACCTGACTTCCGGTGGCGCTTTCGCAGTTGATCTTCAGCACCACAGGCTGTTCCGGGTTGACCGGGCCGTAATCCACGGTGGGGTTATACACCACCGCGATGCCATCCGGGTTGGTGACGTTTCCTTTGACCACGCCGCCGGAAACGGTGAAGGTCTCTCCGGTGACCTGATCGGTGTAGGTGCCGTCCTTCATGCCCACGCTCAGGGAAACGGAACCGGGTCCGCCGCCCCGCACAATGACGATGCCGGTGGTGCCCCGCAGGTTATAGGCGGTGTTGCCGGAGCTGCCGAGCTTTTCCGACTGCCCCACAAAGTAATTGCGGAACCG
>CACYCG010000101.1 GCA_902772855.1 uncultured Ruminococcus sp. | reverse complement strand
CAGCAGCAGCGGTGTTCAGCAGAGCGGTGCCGCCGCCGGCGACCACGGCATCATCAACAACCACCTTGGTAGCAGCCAAAGCGTCTTCAATGCGCAGTTTCTTTTCCTTCATCTCGATCTCGGTGGCAGCGCCGACCTTGATCACAGCCACACCGCCGGACAGCTTTGCCAGACGCTCCTGCAGCTTTTCTCTGTCAAAATCAGAGGTGGTGTTTTCGATCTGAGCGGTGATCTGAGCGATGCGGCCCTTGATGTCTTCGGCTCTTCCGGCACCGTCAACGATGATGGTGTTCTCCTTGTCGACCTTCACCTTCAGCGCACGGCCGAGCTGGGACATGGTGGTGTCCTTCAGTTCCAGACCAATCTCGGAGGAAATGACCTCGCCGCCGGTGAGCACAGCAATATCTCTGAGCATTTCTTTTCTTCTGTCGCCAAAGCCGGGAGCCTTTACGCCGATGCAGGTAAAGGTGCCTCTGAGCTTATTGACCACCATCGTGGAAAGGGCTTCGCCTTCGATATTCTCAGCGATGATGAACAGCTTGTTCTTGCCGGCCTGAAGCATTTCTTCGAGCAGGGGGAGGATCTCCTGCACGTTGGAGATCTTCTTATCGGTGATGAGAATGAAAGCGTCGTCAATAACGGCTTCCATTTTCTCGGTATCGGTGCACATATAGGGGGTGATATAGCCTCTGTCGAACATCATGCCCTCGACCACATCGGAATAGGTCTCGGCGGTTTTGGATTCTTCCACCGTGATGACGCCGTTGTTGCCGACCTTTTCCATCGCCTCGGCGATCAGGGTGCCGATGACTTCATCCGCAGCGGAGATCGTAGCGACACGGGCAATATCCTTGGAGCCTTCCACCGGCTTGGAGGCCGTCTTCAGAGAACCGACAGCCACTTCCACAGCCTTGCTGATGCCTTTTTTCAGGATCATCGGGTTGGCGCCTGCGGTCACATTCTTCATGCCTTCCCGAATGAGGGCCTGAGCCAGCAGGGTGGCGGTGGTGGTGCCGTCGCCAGCTACGTCGTTGGTTTTGATAGAAACTTCCTTGACAAGCTGAGCGCCCATATTCTCAAAGGGATCGTCCAGTTCGATCTCCTTGGCGATGGTGACGCCATCGTTGGTGATGAGGGGAGCGCCGAACTTTTTCTCAAGGACAACGTTTCTTCCTTTGGGGCCAAGGGTGATTTTAACGGTATCGGCGAGCTGGTCAATGCCGCTCATAAGAGCCTTTCTTGCATCTGCGCCGTAAGAGATTTGTTTTGCCATGATTGATTACCTCCAACCTAACATTTTGATCTATCGGTCCAAAAACCGGTGATTATTCTACCACTGCTAAAATATCGGCCTGACGAACGATGGTGTATTCCTCTCCGTCGATCTTGACCTCAGTTCCGGAATATTTGCTGGTGATTACTTTGTCCCCGATGCTGACATACATGGTGACTTCCTTGCCATCCACCATCCCGCCGGGGCCTACTGCCACCACCGTCGCAAACTGGGGCTTTTCCTGAGAAGCGCTGGTCAGGATAATGCCGCTTTTCGTGGTTTCTTCCGCCTTTTCCGCTTTGACAACAACTCTGTCGAGCAAAGGTTTGATTGTCATAATATATTGCCTCCTTCAAGCAATAGAATAGAGTAAAAGTTTTAGCACTCTCTTTCCTTGAGTGCTAAAACTACTATATACCATTTCTCCCAAAAAATCAAGACCCATTTTCTACTTTCTGAAATTTTTTTCTCCCCGTCCATTCCTATGCAGGCTTTTCCAAAAAAGAACCCCTCCCCTTCTTCTGTCAGAAAGGGAGGGATTGTTTCAGCGGCCGTCATGGTGACGGAAAACAACATACATAGTCCTCAAAATCAGTTTCAGGTCGACCCATGCGCTGCGCTCGGCCAGATATTTTCTGTCCAGTTCCATCCAGCGCTCAAAGGAAATATCGTTCCGGTTCAGGCTGACCTGCCAGTAACAGGTAAGGCCCGGCATGACCAGCAAACGTTTTTTGTCCCGTTCGGAATACTGCGCCACCTCATCCGGAAGCGGAGGACGGGGACCGACAAAGGACATTTCCCCTTTGAGAATATTCAAAAGCTGGGGCAGTTCGTCGAGATTGGTCGCCCGCAGGAATTTGCCAGCCTTGGTAATGCGGGGGTCGTCCTGGATCTTGAAGGCAGGACCGTCCATTTCATTCTGTGCCTGCAGACTGGCCTTCAGCTTTTCAGCGTCGACCACCATCGTCCGGAACTTGAACACCTTGAAATGCTTCCCGTTTTTGCCGCATCGTTCCTGAATAAAGAAGGGTTTTCCTTCCCCGTCGGAGACGGAGATCACGATGGCGATCACTAAGAACACCGGGCTGAATAAAATCAGCGCCGTCAAAGAAGCAAAAAAATCAAACAAACGCTTTCCTATCTCATACAGCGGTTTTTCGCAGAAACCGTCTTCCTCACGGACAACACCGACAGCAGGCCTTTCCGCCAACACAGGTTGATTATTCATGAGCTTCAGCTCCTATGCATCAATTCGGCATTGTTCCCGATTCCGGGACCATGCTCCGATACTGATTATATCATTGTTGGCAGAAGTCTGTCAAATGAAATAACTGTAAACAATCTTTTTCTACATTTCAGCGGAAATCTTTCCGGGTCAACCGGTTTTGTTGGATAAAACTGTCAAAAAAACGAGTCAAAAGAAACAGCCCTTCACAAAGCGAAATGCTCCCGCCAAAAAAACCGGGTCGTCCGCAGACGGCCCGGTATGATCGGCAGATATGAGACTCTGTGCAGGGATCAGGTGTTATGGTCTACCTGATGGAAGGTCTTCAGATTTCCGGTCTTCTGGCTGCGTTTGGCAAGCTCCTCCATGACCTCATCCACTGTAATGCCCTGCTCCACCATCATCACGAACAAATGATAAATCAGGTCGGAGATCTCCAGAACGGTTTCGCTGTTATCCCCGTTTTTGGCGGCGATAATGGTCTCGGAGCATTCCTCTCCCACTTTTTTCAAAATCTTATCCATCCCTTTTTCAAACAGATAGCAGGTGTAGGAGCCCTCCTGCTTTTCGGTTTTGCGGCTGAGAATGGTTGCGTACAGGTCATACAATTCATTATGATTCGCCATGATGAAACTCCTCCCAGATTTGTTGAAAGAAACACGAATGACTGCCGGTGTGGCAGGCAGGGCCGGTCTGCTCCACGATCACAAGCAGGGTATCCCGGTCGCAGTCCCCTTTGATGTCGACCACCTTCTGCAAATGGCCGCTGGTTGCGCCCTTGTTCCAGAGTTCCTGCCGAGACCGGCTGTAAAACCAGGTGTAGCCTGTCTCAAAGGTTTTTCGCATGGATTCCCGGTTCATATACGCCAGCATCAGCACCTCCCCGGTGCCGGCTTCCTGCACGACGGCGGGGATCAGGTCGCCTTTCTGAAAATAGGATTCAATAAAATCAAACCGGCTCATAGATTGGCTCCCTTTCCCGTATGCTTGGCGGCGTGGGCGACTTCGATGGCCTGCTTCAGGTCAAGGCTGCCGCTGTAGATCGCTTTGCCGCAGATGGCGCCGTAAATATCCAGATCCGTCAGATTGATGATGTCCTTCAGGTTCGCCACGCCGCCGGAAGCGATAATGCTGCACCGGACAGAGGCTTTCAATTCGTCCAGCATCGTCAGGTTCGGCCCGCTGAGCATTCCGTCCTTGGAAATGTCGGTGAAAATAATGTATTTTACACCGATGTCCTCCATGCGCTTGGCTAAATCAATATACCTCACTTCGGAGGTATCCGTCCAGCCGTCCGCCGACACCATGCCGTCCCGGGCATCAATGCTCACCGCCGTCCGATCCGGATAGTTTTTCACCACTTCCCGCACAAAATCGGGATCCCGCACCGCCGCAGAGCCTAAGATCACCCGGTCAATACCGTGCTCTACATAATACTCCACGGTTTCCATAGAGCGGATCCCTCCGCCGACTTCGATTTTGACGCCGCAGCTTCGGCGCACTTCTAAGATCAGATCGGAATTGACCATCCGGCCGTCTTTGGCACCGTCCAAGTCTACCATATGGATAAACTTGGCGCCGGCCTTTTCAAAGCCGATGGCCGTTTCCACGGCGCTTTCCGCCACCTGATGGGCGGTGGCATAATCTCCTCTGTATAAACGGACGGGGGTGCCGTCTTTCAAATCAATAGCAGGTAAAATCAACATATATATCAACCTCTCCTCAGTTGTTCACTGTTTCAGAAGCCTTTTGCACCACGCTTACAAAACACCCTTGGTCGACAGCGTTTCCTGTGTGCCGCTCAGGGCGCAGGCCCCCTGCAGGGCATGAGCACAGGCTTTGTACAGCGCTTCGGTGATATGATGAGAGTTTTTGCCGTACAGACTTTTCAGATGCAGAGTGATCCCCGCCTGAAAAGCAAACGCGCGGAAAAACTCTTCCGTCATGCAGGTGTCATAGCCGCCGATGCGTTCTTCCGGAAAAGAAGCATCAAACACCAGATACGCCCGGCCGCTGATGTCCAGCGCGCAAAACGCCAGCGCTTCATCCATAGGCACATAAAAGGACCCGTAGCGGACGATCCCGCTTCTGTCTGCGAGTGCTTTCAAAAAGGCTTGTCCCAACACGATACCGGTATCTTCTATGGTGTGATGGCAGTCGACTTCCAGATCTCCCTGCACCTGCACCGTCAGCCCAAAGCCGCCGTGCACAGCGAAAGCGGTCAGCATATGGTCAAAAAAACCGATGCCGGTTTCGATCGACACGCTTCCTCCGTCCAGATCCAGTTCCACATGGACCTTCGTTTCTTTGGTTGCCCGGTCAACGATTGCTTTTCTCACCGCTTGTCACTCCGTTTCCTTCGGTATCGTATCCACAGTATAGACCATTTTCCGGTGTTTGTAAATACAAAAAGCCGGAAAAGCCGAACAATTTAGGATTATGACCAAAATTGATTTTTTCTTAACGATTTCTTTTAATGATTTTTTCAAGCACATATTTCTCCAGGGCCACCATCAGCTTTTGCTGTTCCTGCGGGGTGCCGGAAGTAATGCGAAGAGCTTTGGCCTTGGCAAAACAGCGCACGGCGATGCTCTCCCCGAGCAAAAACGAATAGATGTCCTCCGCCTGTTCCGTGCGGACGAATACAAAATTGGTTTTCGGTTCCTCCATGCGCCACGGAAGCTGATAATTTTCGATGAGCTTTTGCAGAGAGCCATACAGTTCCCGGGTCTGCCGGATGATCGCCTCCCGGCAGGAGAGAAGCCACTCGGGACGGGAATAGAGCTTTTCTCCGAGGGCCTGCGAAAGAGAGTTGACATTATAAGGGGATTTTACAGCCCGCAGCGCCCGGGTGATCTCGGGAGAAGCCACCGCAAAACCCAGCCGGAGAGCAGCCGCCCCCACCGCCTTGGAAGCGGTCTTCAGAAGGATCAGGTTGTCATACTGCCGGTGTTCGGACAAAATCGACTGGTCCCAGAAATCCATATAGGCTTCGTCGATCACCACCAGGCAGTCGGCCTGCCGCACCAGCGTGCGGGCCTCTTCTGCGGTGATCCCAGTGGAATCGGGGTTGCAGGGGTTGGAAAAAATCAGCATATCCGCCTTCTGCTCCCGCACAAAAGACAGAAGCGCCTCCACGGAAAGGGTCTGATCCTCTCCCTTCCGGAAGGTCAGGATCTCATTTTCCGACAGATAGGAATAAAACGCATACATAGAAAAATCCGGGTCCACCACCGCCACCCGGCTGCCTCTCGGAAGCAGGGCGCTGGCCAGCAGATAAAGCATTTCATCGGACCCGTTGGTCGCCGTCACGCAGTCGGGGTCAAGACGATAAAAAGACGCAAAGGCTTTGATCAGCCCGGAAGCGCAGGGGTCGGGATAGCGGTTGAAAGCAGCAGCGCTTAAAACCTGACGAAACTCCTCCATCAGTTCTTCCGGCATGGAACAGAACGATTCGTTGGCATCGAGGCGCACTGCATAGGATCCGCTGATGGGTTCATAGGGTTCAAGGTCCCGCACCTTCTGACATAATTCATACGACATAGTTACCTCTCCCTCTTCATTCCTCTTCTTCAAACCGGACAGCGATGGAATTGGCGTGAGCGGTCAGCCCTTCGGTTCTGGCAAAGCGGATGATGTCATCCTTATCCCGGCGCAGTGCTTCTTCTGTATAGCAGATGAAGCTGGATTTTTTGATAAAGCTGTCCACGGACAACGGAGAGAAGAACCGGGCCGTTCCGCTGGTGGGCAGCACATGGTTGGGGCCGGCAAAATAATCCCCGAGCGGTTCCGGAGAATAATTCCCCAAAAAGACCGAACCGGCGTTATCCAATTTTCCAACGTACTGCATCGGGTCGGCACAGCAGACTTCAAGGTGCTCCGGTGCCAGCCGGTTGGCCATTTCCACCGCCTTGTCCATTGTGTCGCATACGATGATCAGGCCGAAACAGGAAAGCGATTCCCGAATGATCTCTGCACGGGACAGGGTCTGGAGCTGTTTTTCCAGTTCTTCTGCCGTCCGATCGGCGATCTCCTGAGAGGTCGTCACTAAAATAGCCGAGGCCAGTTTGTCATGCTCCGCCTGCGACATCAGATCGGCCGCCAGATACTTCGGATTGGCTCCCTCATCCGCCAGCACCAGGATCTCGCTCGGTCCGGCGATCATGTCAATATCCACCGTGCCGTATACCAATTTCTTGGCGGTGGCCACGAAGATATTGCCCGGTCCCACGATCTTATCCACCTGGGGAACGGTCTGTGTTCCGAAAGCCAGCGCCGCCACGGCCTGCGCTCCGCCCATCAGGAAGACCCGGTCCACGCCGGCGATGCACGCCGCCGCCATAATAGCCGGATTGGGTTTTCCGTCTTTCTGCGGAGGGGTCGCCATGATCAGTTCTTTTACTCCGGCAATCTTGGCCGGAATTGCATTCATCAGCACGGAGGACGGGTACGCCGCCGTGCCGCCCGGCACATATAAACCGACACGCTCCAGCCCTCTCACCCGCTGTCCCATCAGGACTCCGTCCGGGCGGGTCGTCAGCCAGCTTTGCTGAAGCTGACGGGCGTGAAAATCCCGGATGTTTTCGGCGGCCCGCCGCAGGGTCTCCACAAAGGCGGGGTCGCAGGCATTCATCGCCTCTTCCATCATTTCCTTTGACACTTCTGTTTGCTCGGGGGCTTTGCCGTCAAAGCGGACGGTGTATTCCTCCACCGCCTTGTCGCCGTTCTGCCGGACGTTTTCAATTATATCCGAAACGATCTCCGTAACGGTCTTATCCGCATCGTTTCCTCTCTCCCGAAGTTTCTTCAGGAGTTCATATTCCGCTGTTCCATCAGCTTTGATGACGTTCATCATGCCATTTTCTTCCTTTCCGTTTCCATTTTTTCCGCAAGGGATTCGATCTCCGCTTTTCGCAGTTTCAGGCTGGCGGTGTTGGCGATCAGCCGTGCGGAGATGGGCGCCACGTTGTCTTCAATAATGACCAGCCCGTTTTCCTTCAGGGTGGAGCCGGTTTCCACAATATCCACAATGGCATCCGACAGCCCCAGCAGGGGAGCCAGTTCGACGGACCCTTCGATTTTGATAATGCGGATATCCATTCCTTTGCCTTCAAAGAAATGCCGGGTGACGTTGGGGTATTTCGTGGCGATGGTTTTGGCGTCGTAGCCGGAGAAAAAATCTGTCCCCGCCTTTCCCGCCAGCGCAAAACGGCATTTGCCGAAGCCGAGGTCAAGGATCTCGTAAAAGCTCCGTCCGTTTTCCATGATGGTATCTTTCCCGACCACCCCTAAATCGCAGACACCGTTTTCTACATAGGTGATGACATCGGCGGCCTTCGCCAGCACGACTTCCATATTCGTCCCAAGGATCGGGAGAATCAGTTTTCTTCCCTTCTCCCGCACCGCCGAACAGTCAAATCCTGCCGCTTCGAGCAGGCCCAGGGTGTCTTTTTCCAATCTTCCTTTTGTCAGTGCGATCCGTAACGGTTTCATCGGCTCAGCCTCCTATTTCTATCGTTTTGATTTCCTGCCCGACCACGGCCACCTTGCGGATGCCTTTTTTTCGGGCATAGGCCAGCGCCTCTTCCTGCGTTTCAAACACAGAGTTTTCTCCGGAGATATGCGCCGCCGACAAAGCGGACGTATATTGGATGGCTTCGATCTCATGGCCTTCTTCGCTGTGCACCAGCACCTCGGGCGGTTTCTTTTCCGGCACCGTTCCCCGCGCAAGCAGCACACAGGCCAGCGCATCCACGTTAATGCCAAACCCGATGGCGGGAGCAGGAGCGTCAAAACTATCCAGCAGTTTGTCATACCGCCCGCCGATGAGCACCGGTTCGCCGGAACCCATGACGTAGCCGCTGAACACGATGTCACTGTAATAATCGTTGCGCTGGACCAGCCCGAGGTCGATCATCAGCCGGTCGCCCAGTCCCATTTTCAGCAGGTCTGTGTAGATCTCCCGCACATACGCTAACTTTGCCAGCGCTTCTTCGTTTTCGCACAGGGCGCAGGCTTCATCGAGCACTTCGATCCCGCCGAACAGCCTCGGCAGCCGGCGCATGATCGTTACCGCGCGGCTCGGCTCTAAAGAATCGAGCAGGGAGTTGAGCGCCGACAGATTCTTGGATTCGATCAAAGACCGAATCTCCTCCCGCATATCATCACTGACCGGAAGCTCCTTGGAAATGATCTTGAAAAAGGCGGCGTTTCCCAGCTCCATCCGAAAATCGGGAACGCATTTGGACAGCGCCTCCACCGCCGTGGTGATCGTTTCCAGATCGGCCCGCTTGCCCTTTGCGCCGATCAGCTCGATCCCGGTCTGCATCACTTCGTTGCTGCGCCCCGTCAGCCCCGGATTATACCGGTACACCCGCTGGTTATAAAAGAGCCGCAACGGGTGTTCCTCGTGCATCAGGCGGGTGGTCACCATGCGGGCGATCGGCAGGGTGGAATCCGGCCGCATGACCATCAGACGCCCTTTGGCATCGGTCATTTTATACATATATTCCATCGGGATCCCGGATTTCTCTTCTTCAAACAAATCGTAGAACTCAATAGCCGGGGTCAGCACCTCATGGAAGCCCCGCCGGGAAAATACATCGCCTAAGATGGCCGACACCGTGCGGTTGGCCAGGCATTCTTCAAACAACAGATCCTTCGTCCCCTCAGGGGTGATTTTGGAATAATTCTTCATGCTTTTGTCCTCTTTTCTATCCGGAACTTTATCTTGCTAAAGTGGTAATGAAATAGTGTACTATCATAATAGCATATTATTCCCTCCCTGTCAACCCCATTCCGGCCGCCAGCACGGAAATCAATTTTCAAAATAGAATGAAAACGCCGCTGGCCGCCGTGAGCGGCGGCGGGAACCTGATGCAGCCGGTCAGAAGGGGGTCTGGGGGAGAAACGCTGGCTTCGCCAGCTCAAAGAATAATGAATAATGAATAGTGAATAATAATCTCGTGGTTGAGGTTGTTCTTGTGGTTTTGGTTTTCTGAAGGGCTGCTTCTCCGTATAAAGGGCAGGTTCCTCTCCTCGGGCAGCTGCCCGGCGTTTCTTCGTCGCCGGGCGAAGGGTGGAAGGGACCGCTCT
>CACYCG010000100.1 GCA_902772855.1 uncultured Ruminococcus sp. | reverse complement strand
CCAGCCTTTGAAAAGGCCCCAGCGAAACTTTTCCCTCCTTTGCAAGACCTTGGGCATCTTCTTCCGGTGCAAGCCCCGGAAGGGGGGGCTGGGGGCACTCCCCCAGACCCGGGTCCAGCGTCACGCTGGCGCAGGTTTGACATTTTGAGGGAATTGATATATAATATTGTTATTTACCCGCACGAATCGTATTTTTATCTGCGAAAGGAAGATCATTATGAATAAACTGCTGGAATTACTGGGGCAAAACGTGGATTTTTCGCTGGAAGAACTGGCGGCTATGACCGGAAAAACAACCGCTGAAGTCGCTGCTCAGTTGGACGAACTGCGGACAAAAGGGATCCTGAAAGGAAAGAAAACCCTTATCAACTGGGATAAGGTGCCGGATGCCGGGGTGCGGGCCATTATTGAACTGAAAGTAACGCCCAAACCGGAAACCGGTTTTGATGAGGTGGCTAAAATCGTGATGTCCTACGATAATGTGGAAGATGTGTATTTAGCGGCTTCGTCCCGCTACGACCTGATTGCGCTGGTCAACGGAAGCACGATCCAGGAAATCGCCGAGTTTGTGGCGAAAAGGCTTTCTACTCTCGAAAACGTCATTGGGACCGCTACCAATTTTGTGCTGATGACGTACAAACAGGGAGGCGTAGCTTTTTATGAAGATGAAGAGGACGAAGAACAAAGGAGTCTGATGTTTTAATGGATTATACACAGCTTTTGAATCATCGTATTCAGCAATTAAAGCCCTCCGGGATCCGGAAGTTTTTTGATATTGCCAATGAAATGGATCATGTGATCTCCCTGAGTATCGGAGAACCGGATTTTACGACCCCCTGGCACGTCCGGCAGGAAGGGATCGAATCTCTGCGCCGGGGCCGCACCTGGTATTCCCCGAACCGGGGCTTTGCCGAACTGCGGGACCAGATCTCCCGCTATTTTTCCCGCCGCTTTGAAGTGGAATATGACCCGGACAAGGAGATCTTAGTCACCGTGGGCGGCTCGGAAGCCATTGACCTGTGCATCCGGACACTGGTGGAAGAGGGCGATGAGGTGCTTATTCCACAGCCCTCCTTCGTCTGTTATGAGCCGATGACCATTATGGCAGGCGGCACCCCGGTGATCATCCGCACCCGCTCCGAAAACGGTTTCCGGCTGACACCGGAAGAACTGGAGGAAGCCATCACCCCCAAAACCAAACTGCTGATCCTCCCCTTCCCCAACAACCCCACCGGAGCCGTTATGCGCCGGGAACATTTGGAGGCAATCGCCAATGTGCTGAAAAAACATTCGATCATGGTGCTTTCCGATGAGATCTACGGGGAATTGACCTATGGCGGAGAAAAACACATTTCTTTCGCTTCCATCCCGGGCATGAAGGAACGCACGGTGGTGGTCAACGGCTTTTCTAAATCCTATGCCATGACCGGGTGGCGGCTGGGCTATGCTTTAGGGCCGAAGGAAATTATCGAGCAGATGACAAAGCTCCATCAATACGCTATTATGAGCGCTCCTTCTACTGCACAGTATGCCGCCATTGAAGCCCTGCGCCACGGCGACAGCGATATTGAAAAAATGCGGGAAGAATATGATATGCGCCGGCGGCTGATCGTGGACGGATTCTGCCGCATGGGTCTGAGATGCTTTGAACCGGAAGGAGCATTTTATGTATTCCCCAGCATAAAATACTCCGGGCTGGATTCGGAAACCTTCTGCGAAAAACTGATCGTTTCACAGCGGGTAGCCATCGTCCCGGGTACCGCCTTCGGAGAATGCGGCGAAGGATTTGCAAGGGTTTCCTACTCTTACTCCCTCAATCACATTAAAGAAGCCCTGAATCGGATGGAAGTGTTTTTGGAATCACTCGGAAAGCCGGGAGCCTGCTGACTCGGACACCGGTTCTGAAACCAAACGGGGGTTTTACACTACACACAGAAAGCGTGAGAAGAATGCGAATGACGGTGGCAGCACCGGCAAAAATCAATTTATTCTTAGATATTACCGGCAAACGAAACGATGGATACCACCTGATTGCTACCGTAATGCAGGCCGTTTCCCTGTGCGATGACGTGACCGTGATCGTGGACCGGGACAGCGAAGAGATTCGGGTTTCCTGCAGTGAGGAAGAGATCCCGTCCGATTGCGATAATATCGCTTATCGGGCAGCACAGGCATTTTTCCGGGACACCGGAGCAGAGCGCACTGGCCTGCAGATCAGGATCAAAAAACGCATTCCCTGGGGGGCGGGAATGGCCGGCGGCAGCGCCGATGCGGCGGCGGTCCTGTTTGCCCTTAACGAACTGTTTGAACAGGGACTGACAACCGAAGAATTGGCTGAGATCGGCGAAAGCGTTGGGGCGGATGTGCCGTTTTGTCTGTATGGCGGAACGATGAGCGCCGCCGGGATCGGCACGATTTTGAGTCCGCTTCCGGATATGCCGGACTGCACCCTGCTCATTGTGAAACCGGATTTTAAGATCTCTACTAAAGAAGCCTATGAGCGCTCCGACGGGCTGGGATATGATTTTCCAAAGAATATGCAGGGACTGACGGATGCGGTCTGCAACGGCCGTGTGGAGGAGATTGGAAAACATCTTTACAACAAATTTGAAGAGATCGTGGATCAGCCGGAAATTGAGGAGATCAAACATATCATGAAGCGCTTCGGCGCATTGGGGGCTGTGATGACCGGAAGCGGCTCGGCAGTGTTCGGCATTTATGACGATAAAGACAAGGCAAATGATGCCTTGTCGGAACT
>CACYCG010000099.1 GCA_902772855.1 uncultured Ruminococcus sp. | reverse complement strand
GCGGAATAGGGATTCGAACCCCAACAAACAGAGTCAGAGTCTGTCGTGCTACCGTTACACAATTCCGCAACATATTCATCATGAAGGCGATCGGCCGTTTTTTCATCCGTCACAAGCGCCTCACCTGAGGACATAATGTATTATACACCATTGTTCCCCGGATGTCAAGCATTTTTTTAACTTTTTTCTCTTACCAGTCATCCTCTTCGTCATCGTCCTCAAATCCGCCGTAGGGATTTTCAATGCTGTCCCCGTATTCTTCCTCGGCTTCTTCGATCAGCTCCCGCACCGCCGGCAGAATGTTTTCGTCTTTCTGAGAGATGATGTACTCAAAGCTCTGTTTGAGGGAAAGGTTTTCCACAATGCTGAGGATCTTATCCGTGATTTCAAAGGAGCGGAAATCCATCGCCTGCATCAGGTATTGTTCCAGAGATTCTTCAATGGAAGGGTCCAGCTTTTCATAGGTATCCCATTGACGATAAGCCAGTTCGTACAACTCTCCCAGCACGGTGAGTTTTTTGGGCGCATCCGCATACACCTCCAGAAACTCCCGGAAATACCCGGCCAGTTCTTCAGCTTCCAAAGAATCCGGTAATGATCGATAGTCGGTTTGCACCTTTCCTCACCTCCACACGCTGATAGTGTGCGGACGGAAAAACCCGTCCGCACATCATACCCTATTTTATTGTACATGATTAGCGTCACGATTGCAATATTTTTTTTGACTTTATTTCCCATGTCCGAATAGGCTTCCGAAAAATCCCCTTCGCTCTTTACCAGCGCAGCCCTTTGGGGTATTTGTTTTTCAGTGTGCCGTTTCCGCTCTTCCCGAATCCCACGGTCATCCCCTCCACTGCCACAGCGGTATAGCCTGCTTCTCCGTCCCAGGGGATTTCTTCTCCGTGGAAAAACCGGGACAGCAGGGGGTCGTCCTGATGAAAATCCGCACAGCGCCGGAAATCCGCTGCCGGAAAAGCGGTGAACAAACCGTGCGCCGGTTCGATCCGGCCTTTGACGATCGTCCCGATGGGCACGCCGGCCCGGATAATCCCCCATTTTTTCCCGTCCGGCAGTCCATCGGGGAGCAAAAAGAGTTTCTCTCCCTCCGCCCACAGGGTCAGATCGGGCGGTTGGACGAAAACATCCCGCAGAAAGGCCTCCGACAAAGCCCTGACGTCCCGGCTGATCTTCTTTTCTTCTCTGCGGGGGACAGACGGTTCTTCCAGCCCGCCTGTTTTGACAAAGGCGATGGCAAAATGCCCTTCACCGCCCTCCAGCGGGGTGATCCGCAGCCCTCCGGGACAATGCGCCGGGCGGGCGCCGATTTCGGGCGGGGGAAGCACTTCCATGTCCGGGCATTCCTCCAAAAAACGGGCCACAACGCCTTCGTTTTCTTCGCAGGAAAACGTGCAGGTAGAGTACACCAGACGCCCGCCTTTTTTCAAAGCGCGCACAGCGGTTTTCAGAATGGCAAGCTGACGGCGGGCGCAGGTTTTGGTATGTTCCAGGCTCCATTCTTCCACCGCAGCGGGCTCCTTGCGGAACATTCCCTCTCCCGAACAGGGCGCATCCACCAGCACCCGGTCGAACCAGCCCGCCAGAGAGGCGCACAGCACGTCCGGATGGGCGCAGGAAACGACCCCGTGTGCAATACCCATCCGCTCAAAGTTGGACAGGAGGATCTGCGCCCGGGACCGAACGATTTCATTGGACCAGATCAGGCCGGTCCTGCCAAGCCGGGAAGCAATCTGCGCCGATTTGCCGCCGGGAGCGGCGCACAGATCGAGGATTTTTTCACCGGGGGAGGGGGAGAGCAGGGTGACTGCCGAAGAAGCGGAGGGTTCCTGCACATAGAAGGCCCCTGCCGCATGAAGAGCAAGGCGGCCGATCCCTTCCACATTGGAGGGAATGGTATAATGGTCTTCAGAAAAAGAAGACCTTTCCGCTGGAAACGGCAGCAGCGGCAGGAGTTTTTCGGGGGTCGTCTTCAGGCGGTTGACGCTGAATCCCCGGAAAGGCGGGGCGTCGTACAGAGAAAGCAGCGCCTCCCGGTCTTTTCCGACAGCGTCCTGCAGGGTCCTGAGAAAGTCAGCCGGAAGCTGCATCGAACGTCCCTCCTGTTTCTTCGTCTTCCGAAAGGGAAAAGCCCGCCGGAAGCAGGTCCCGCAGCGTCAGGCAGCGGAAGTCTTCCGGGTCCTTCGCTAAAAAGATGGGTAGGTCCCCCGCTGACAATTCCGCCATGAACTGACGGCACATTCCGCAGGGGGAGCACCAGATTTTCCTTTCGCCCCACCCGCCGATGATGGCAGCGGCGGCAAAATCCCGTTCTCCCGCTGTCACAGCGGCGGAAAAGGCGGCCCGTTCGGCGCAAAGTCCCACCGGATAGGAGGCGTTTTCCACATTGACGCCGGTATAGATCTTCCCGCTGCGGCACAGCACTGCACACCCCACCTGAAACCCGGAATAGGGAGCATAGGCCTGCTGACGGGCGCTGTCGGCAGCGGCGATCAGGCGGCGGATGGTTTCTTTTTCCATGTGCTCAGCCCTCTTGAATAATGATCGTGCCGCTCGGGGTATCTTTGATGCGGATGCCTTTTTTCGCCAGTTCGTCCCGGATGCGGTCAGCTTCCGCCCAGTTCTTCGCCTGACGGGCCTGCGTGCGCTGCTCAATGAGCTGCTGCACATCATCATCAACAGCCTTTTCCTTTTCTACATACAAAAGCCCCAGCACACCGGCCAGTTCGTTGTACAAATCCAGCGCCCACTGGCACAGGGCTTTGGAAGGCTTGGTTTTCGGCGTAAGCTGCACGTTGATGTCACGGGCCAGTTCAAACAAGGCGGTAATGGCGTCGGCGGTGTTCAGGTCGTCTTCCATCGCCCGGATGAAATCCTCCCGATGCGCTTCCAGCAGGGTGCGGACCGCCTGCTCGTCCATTTCAGAGGTCTCCGGAGAGTTCTGCAGCAGGAACGAAAGGTCGGAGCGGCAGTTATACAGCCTCTCCAGAGAGGCGATGCACTGCTTGATAATGTCGATGGAATAATTGATCGGGCTGCGGTAATGGGAAGAAAGCATCAGATAGCGGATCGGCTCATAGCCGAACTGCTTTGCCACGTCCCGCACCGTGAAGAAATTATTCAGGGATTTCGACATTTTTTTATTATCCACATTGATATACCCGTTATGCATCCAATAATGGGCAAAGGGAACGCCGTTGCAGCATTCGCTCTGGGCGATCTCATTTTCATGGTGCGGGAAGATCAGGTCCTGCCCGCCGCAGTGAATATCAATGGTTTCTCCTAAATAGCGCTTGGCCATAGTGGAGCATTCGATATGCCAGCCGGGCCGTCCTTCTCCCCACGGAGACGTCCAGGACGGCTCGGAAGGTTTGGCGCCCTTCCACAAGGCGAAGTCCATCGGGTTTTCCTTGGTTTCCCCGATCTGGATGCGGGCACCGGCTTCCAGGTCGTCCAGCGGCTGGTGCGACAGCTTGCCGTATTCCGCAAACCGGTTGGTGCGGAAATATACGTCCCCGTATTCGGTCGAATAGGCATAGCCCTTGTCCACTAAGGTCTGGATCATTTCCAGCATTTGCTGGATGTTTTCCGTTGCCTTGGGGTGAATGGTGGCCGGGCGCACGTTCAGTCCGGCGGCATCGGTCTGGTATTCGGCGATGAACTTCCGGGAGACCGTGAGGTAATCGCTGCCTTCTTCATTGGCTTTTTTGATGATTTTGTCATCAATATCGGTAAAGTTCTGCACAAAGGTCACCTGATATCCCCGGTATTCGAGATACCGCCGCAGCACGTCGAATACGCAGATCGGGCGGGCGTTGCCGATGTGGATATAATTGTATACCGTCGGCCCGCAGGCATAGATTTTTACCTGTCCCGGTGTGATGGGCACCAGCTCTTCTTTTTGTCCGGAGAGAGTGTTGAAGATTTTCATGTTGCATAGTCCTTTCTTCTTTTGATATGATACCGGATCCGGGCTTTTCAAATTCCCGATCCGTTTTCAAACATTTCCAGCGAAAGCTGAAGGTCTTGAAGCTGTTCTTCCAGCTCAGAGAGGCGATCCCCGATGGGGTCGGCCACATGGATCTGGTCGAGGTTTGCGCACGGGGACGGCACCTTTTCTCCATTCAGGCGGACCACCCGGGCGGGAACGCCCACAGCCGTGGCGTTATCGGGCACTTCGGTCAGCACCACGGCGCCGGCGGCAATTCGGGCGTTGTTTCCCACCCGAAACGGCCCGAGCACCTTGGCCCCGGACCCCACCATCACGTTATCCCCCAATGTCGGGTGGCGCTTGCCCTGATCCTTGCCCGTTCCGCCGAGGGTGACGCCCTGATAGATTGTGCAGTTATCCCCGATCTCTGCGGTCTCCCCAATCACAACGCCCATGCCGTGATCAATGAACAGCCCTTTTCCGATGGTCGCTCCCGGGTGGATCTCGATCCCGGTGGTGTGTCTGGCGCGCTGGGAAATACAGCGGGCGATAAACTTCATATCATGGCGGTAAAACCAATTGGCCCGGCGATAGGCCCGCACCGCCTTGAACCCGGAATAGAGAAAATAGACTTCCAGCCGGCTGCGGGCAGCGGGGTCCCGTTCCATGATGGAATCCAATTCCTCTTTCAGTTTCCGAAACATACTGTTCCCCCCTTGCATAAAAAAAGCTGCGCCCCCGCCCGAAGGCAGCATGGGACGCAGCAGCGTGGTTCCACCCAATTTCATCGGGCGCAGGGCCCGACCTCATACGCCCGGTAACGGGGGCTTCCGTGCGGCATTACTGAACGCTTCACACCGCAGGCTGATAAAGTGCATTCGCAGCCGCTCCCACAATGCCTTGCACCAACCGGCATCTCTCTGAGAGGCAGCGCCTGTTACTATTCTTCGTCATCGCCGTTCATCTCTTATATTCCTATTATACACGCTTTTCCCCGGAAAGGGAAGGGCAAAACCGGGTTTTTTTAATATTTTTATCCTGCTCCGGAAAAGAAGACGGCCTGATAATCCCGAAACCAGCGTTACGCTGGCTGCCGCGTTGGTGTAAAATATTTCTGGGAATATTTGCAGAAGGCTGTCAGAAGAAGGACGCCTGAAAATTCCGGGTCCAGCGTCACGCTGGTTTGAAAAGGGGGTCTGGGGGAGAATCCCCCAGAT
>CACYCG010000098.1 GCA_902772855.1 uncultured Ruminococcus sp. | reverse complement strand
CTGAACTTGCAGCTAATGAAGAAAAAGCAAAATTCTTGCAAAGGAGGGAAAAGTTTCGGTCCAGCCTTTTCAAAGGCTGGCAGCGTCCAGAGGTGCGGGTCTCCGGTGGAGACCTCTGCCGAAGGCGCTTCTAACAGTTCCCCGCCGTCAAGTAAACCAGCAAAAACGCCAGCACGAAGGAGGCCGCATTTCCGATGAGGGCGGCCGGGAGAACGCAGCCGGTCTTTTTGACGCCTACCGCCCCGAAATAAACGGAAACCGTGTAAAACGTGGTTTCGGTGGATGCCGCTATCACCGAGGCAACCTTTCCGGAAAAGGAATCCGGGCCGACCTGCCGCAGGATGTCGGACAAAAACGCCAGCGATCCGCTTCCGGAAACCGGCTTCAGAAGGCAAAGCGGCAGCACCTCCTCGGGAAAACCCGTCCACTCACACAGCGGCCGGAAGAGCGGCGCAGCCAATTCAAAAAAGCCCGAGGCTGTAAGCATCCGCACCCCGATCACCAGCCCGAGCAGGGTGGGCGCCAGCGACCACAGCGACCGCCAGCCCTGTGCAGCCCCTTCGCAAAAAGCGGAAAACACCTCGGTTTTGCGAAGGCTTCCGAAAAGCAAGATGAGTCCGATCACCAGCGGCACGGCATATTGTCCGATCTTATCCATGGCGTTCTCTCCGTTTCCTGCTTCGCAGCAAACCGATCCGGCGGAAAATGGCCGCCGCCGTCAGCGAAGCCGCCAGAGCACCCAAAGAGGTCAGCCACACCTGCGGCAGAATGCCGTAAGGCTCCCGGCTGCCCGCCGCCTGCCGCAACGCCGCCACCGTGGTGGGAATGAGCTGCAGGGAGGCACAATTGAGCACCACAAAAAACATCATGCTCCGGTTGGGAAGGTCTTTTCCGCCGGAGCTTTTTTTCATCCGCTGCATGGCGTCGATCCCCAGCGGCGTGGCGGCATTTCCGACCCCCAGCATATTGGCCGCCACATTCGCCGCCACAGAAGCCGGAACGCCGGTGCCGGGCGGGTAATCCGGCATCAGGCGCTGCAGCAGCGGGGAAAGGAGCCGGGCCGCTTTCTCCGTGACCCCCGCTGTTTCGGCAATCTTCACCATGCCCATCCACAGCCCCATGACCCCCGCCATAGACAAGATCAGTTTTATGCCCGCATCTGCCCCTTCTCCGACGGCCCCGGATACCTCTTCCATCCGGCCGGTCAGCAGCGCACACACCACACTGACCAGAATCATCCCGCACCAGATCCTGTTGATCATGCCCTTCCTCCCCCACGGTCTCCTCTGCGCCCCGAGCTCCTGTCCACCGGGTGCAGAACTATCCATAAACTGGTAAAATAGGCGTCATTATTGTATTATCTGTTTTTTTCAGACAGAAACCTTCATTATTCGACAAAATGCCCATTATAAGCACCATTTCCGGAGGTCCCTCTTTCGATGACTTTCTTTTTTCTTCCGTTTCTTTCGAAAAAAACTTGCAAAATATTATCATTTTTTATCATTTTTCTATTGACAAAAAAGGAAGGAAATAGTAATATGGAAGTACAGGTATAGAAATCGAACCGTTCGATTTCAAGGATTATACTAAGGGGGTATTTTTATGAGAGCAGTAGGTTGTGTCAGACAAATCGATAAGCTGGGACGGCTGGTTCTTCCTGCCGACATCAGAAAATCTCTCGGAATTGTGGACGGTACCGATTCGGTAGAGTTTTTCATTGAGAACGATTCTGTCATCATCAAAAAGTATCGTCCGGCCTGTGTGTTCTGCGGCTCGGCTGACGATATCACCAGCTTCAAGGGACAAACCCTGTGTGAAGGCTGCATCGCCGAGCTGAAAAGGAAATGACAGGCACTCTGAGCCATTCCCGGACGCTCCTCACAGGGGGAAAGGGAAATCGTTCCTGGCCGTAGTCTGCGGTTTTCGGCAGGAACTGCAAGCGTTCACCATCAACACCCGGAGGCAAGCTGCGGCTTGCCTCCTTTTCTGTTTGCCGGTTCTGTCCTCTGCCATTGTATATTCCCCCATGCCGGAAAGTATTCCACTCCCCTCTTCCTGAAAAACGCTGCCCCCTGTTCCCGGAAAGGGACAGGGGGCTGTCTGCGTGGATTTATGTCGAGGCCTCTTGAGGCTCGTGCAGCATCATACTGCAATCATCTTCAGGGATTCTGAAGGGCTTTGATGGCGGCGGCGGCATCCGGCGCCTTGAAAATGCCGGTTCCTGAAACGGAAACGTCAATACCCGCTTCGGCCACGACTGCGATGGTGGCAGCGGAGATCCCGCCGTCGGCTTCCAGGAGAACCGGAAGTCCTCTGGAAACGATTTCCTGTTTCAGCGTCCGGACTTTGGGCATCATGTCCGCCATAAACGACTGACCGCCAAATCCCGGCTCCACGGTCATCACCAGCACCACATCCACCAATTCCAGATAGGGAAAGACCGCTTCCGCAGGCGTAGCGGGTTTGAGCACCAGCCCCGGGCGGACACCCCGGCTGCGGATCTTTTCGATCGTCTGCAGAATATCCGATTCCGCTTCCACATGGAAGGTAATGATATCCGCTCCCGCATCGGCAAAGGCGTCGATATACCGCAGGGGATGGCTGATCATCAGATGCACGTCAAAGGGCAGGGAACTGTGCGGCCGCAGCGATCGGATAATGCCGGGGCCGATCGTCAGGTTGGGGACAAAATGCCCGTCCATCACGTCAAGGTGGATCCAATCGGCTCCCCCCTTTTCGACCCGGAGCACTTCCTCCCCCATTTTAGAAAAATCACAGCTTAATAAAGACGGCGCAACCTTCATTTCTTTTCTTCCTTTCCAATTTCAGATTCAGCCCAGCCGCTTGGCGATCTGCGTGGCCACCACCAGCGCCACGCTCCAGAAGGCCGTGTACACCAGCAGCTCTGCACAGCCTAATTTTTCAAACCCGGAACCAAAGGACAACACCGTGACCAGCACCAGCCCGAACAGGATGGCGATGATCTGGATGATCTTCGTCAGCATGACAACGGAGCGAATGCGGAAACACCCGCTGATAGCTTTGGCAAAAGCCGCTGTGCTTCCGTTGGTCACTAAATAGGCCCGGGTGCGTTTTTCCTTGGAGGTCATCTCCCGGCGGCAGTCGTTGCCGGCAGCGGTTTTGAGGATCGTGATATTTCTGGCATAGAGGTGGAATTGATCCGCCACATGGCTGCGGGTGATATTCTGGTCAATGGTGCGGATGACAAAAAACACATTCTTTTCCGAAAGTTCCCGCAGCGCTTCCGCAATCTTCCGGTCGGCCCGGTACTGCAGTACGAACACCGCCACCAGATCGCCGGAAATGGACATATACACCACTTCTTTTCCCGATTTGCGGTACTTTTCTTCGTGGATATCCTCCGGCACGGAGATGTTGTGCTGTTCCATCATTTTCCGGGACCCCATCAGGATCCGCTGGTGGTCCACCCAGGCGGACAGGCCGAGGGTGTCGTGATAGGTCACGCTTTCCACCTTCGGAAGACGGTTCATCCGGTTTTTGAACATTTTTTCAAACGAATCCGACATCGGGCCGCCCACCGCAAAGCTGATGGCCGCCGCTGCTTCGAGCGCATTTTCCATCTGGCTGCTGATGACCGGGCGCATTCCGCTGAAGGTGATGGTTCCCGGAGGATAGAGCTGGGAGGCGTCGAGCATGACCATGTTCGTGTCGCTGAACTGCTTGACCGCCTCATACCCGACCACCATCGCCCCCTGCCGGAGCGAGCGCTCGCAAAGGGTTTTCATGGGCAGGTTGATGGCGATCAGGCTGCACATGGGAATGGTCATGCAGGAAGACAGGGCAAAGGAGGAAGCGCCTCCGACAAAATCTTTGGTCAGCGCCCCGTAGGTAATGCCGATGACCATCGACACCGCCACCCCGAACAAGGAAAGGAAGGCCGCCATTTCTTCCGAGGGGTCGGTCGCATAGGAAAGCCGCAGGAAATTGCTCATGAACCGGGACGGCTTGACATAGGCGGTCAGGGCATCGGTGGTGGGAAGGTCTTCCGTCAGCTTCTGCAGGAGCTGTTTATCGGTCAGGATCTTGCCGGCGTATTTCGCATCGGGGCGGCAGAGGAAACGGAAATTATCCGCTGTCCGCTTCACGATCAGCAATTGGCCGATACTGTGCAGCAGCATCCCGAGCAGCAGCAGGGGCGCATAGGCCCGGTAGGTCCCGTTGACGAACACATCCGGCACCACCGCCGCACACACCGATTGGATGGTGACCGCCACCGCCGCCACCGAAAGGGCGGTGTGGGCGTTTCCTTTCAGGTGCAGCAGACCGGAAATGCCCTCTCCCAACTGATAGCGGAAGACAAACAGGGAAATCAGCAGCAGCGTCAGATTCAGCGCGCCGAATACCAGCCAGCCAAAGCGGATAGTCTCTGCGAACAATTCAGGCATCGCCTGAGAAAGCACGGTCATGATGATGGAGATGGTGCAGGTCAGTGTCAGCACCACGGTGCGCATGGCGACCCGGCTGAACGATTCCCGGATGTCATCCCGGATGGCCTGCTCATCGCCCGGGCGGTTGTAATCTTCAATGGGGGCTGCCTTGCGGGTCTCTTCCGCCGCCTCGCTGACAGGGTCTTCCGACGGCTGCGCCGGCATATCGGATGCATCCACTTCAAACAGGTCCGTAAGCCCTCCGGCAAAGGGACGGCGGCGGGCGGGTTCTTCTTCGGCGGTTTTTTTGCGGCGGGGCTCCTCCTCAGCGGGAGCCGGTTTGCCCGCTTCTGCGGCGGGAGGCGGCGTTTCGGGCTTCGGGGAGGAAGCGCTTTCCGGCGCAGGGGCCGGAGGTGTTTTCCATTCCGGACGAAGACGCAAAGCGGTATCATATTCTTCCCGCAGGGTCTTGCTGAACTTTCCGACCATCACCAAAAACGGCTCGTCCTCGGTAGGATGATAGGTGACCGCCCGGAAACCGGGTTCTTCAAACCCATCCTTCCCTTTCAGCACCGGCGGTCTCCACGGTCTGGCCGCAGGCTTTTCCGGACGGATCGAAGTCTTTCCGGCGGGGGCCGGTTCTGCCTGTCCGGCGGGAGCCGGTTTCATGGCCGGGGCCGGTTTCGGCTGTCCGGCGGGAGTCGGTTTTATCACCGGGGCCGGTTTCGGCTGTACGGCGGGAGTCGGTTTCATGGCCGGGGCCGGTTTCGGCTGTCCGGCGGGAGTCGGTTTCATGGCCGGGGCCGGTTTCGGCTGTGCGGTAGGAGCCGGTTTCATGGCCGGGGCCGGTTTCGGCTGTCCGGTGGGAGTCGGTTTCATGGCCGGGGTCG
>CACYCG010000097.1 GCA_902772855.1 uncultured Ruminococcus sp. | reverse complement strand
GCTGGCAATTGATGATGGGTTGACAGAATGGGGTGGGGGAAGATATAGTAAAGCTGCTATGTCCGGTATCGGAAAAATGATTGGAGGAAGAAAAGATGAAAGCATTCAAATCTATTCTGGCTGCGATGTGTGCGGTGCTGGCGGTTTCTTTAGCGGGCTGTTCGGGGCAGAGCGGGAGCACAGCGTCTTCTGCGGCGCCGTCGGAGGCGGGGAGCACGGTTTCGGCCGCATCGGAGGCGGACAGCAAGCCGGAGTCAACGGAAAAGGACAGCCCGGCATCCTCTTCTGCGGCGTCCGACAGTGCGCCGGAAGAAAAAGCCTGAGCGGAAAATGCGGAGAGAACGCCTTCTATGCGCTCAGTGACGATGATGTTCTGACCATCAGCGGCTCGGGGGACATGTATGACTATGGCAGCGAAGAAGGCAAGTTCACTCCGTGGCACAAAGAGTATTACAAATCGGTCGTCATCGAAAACGGCATTACGCGGATCGGCGATTATGCCTTTTATCACGGCGATGTGCAGGAGATCACGATCCCCGACAGCGTGACCGCTGTGGGGAAATATGCCTTTGCCCAATGGTCCCAGACGGAAACGATCTCTCTGCCGGACAGCGTGGAAACCATCGAAGAAGGCGCTTTTTCCGGTTCCACCTTCCACACGCTCCGCATTCCCGAAAAGGTGAAAGCAATCCCTGCCAAGATGATGGAAGCCTGCCGTGAACTGACAGAGATCGCTCTTCCGGAAGGGGTTGAAACAATCGGAGATAATTCTTTTGAAAGCTGCGAGAGTTTATCCAAAGTGACACTTCCGGAAACCCTGACGGAGATCGGGGCGTACTGCTTCGGAAGCTGCTGGGCTGTCACCGAGGTGACCATTCCCGCAAGCGTGACGACCATTGGAAGGGATGCGTTTTTTGTCTGGGAAGACGGACAGACGATTTATGTCAAAGGCAAAACAGAAGCTCCCTCGGGCTGGCACGATGATTGGCGGTCCGATGAAGTGAAGGTCGTATGGAATGTATAAAGGTCCGCTCATCCGGATCAGAAGAGTGCCGACAGGGTTCGGCGCTCTTTTTTTGCCTGTAGCGAAGGAGAAACACCGGAAACGCCGGCGGCTCTATGAACAATGACTAACAAAAAATGAATAGTGAATAATAATTTCTTGCGGCAAGTTTTCCGGAGTAGCTAATCTTTCTATTCAAGCTTTTTGGACGTTTTGAAAAGGGAGCGGAGGAGGTTAGTGTAAAATAATTCTGAGATGATTTGCAATAGTTTGTAAGAAGAAGATGCCTGAAAATCCCGGGACCGGCGGCTCGCCGGAGGAGTGAAAAATGTTGCACAGGAGAGGAGATTGGAGTATAATAGACCCGGTATGAAGGAATACAAGGAAAAGGGAGCAGCAATATGGTTTTTTCAAGTGCGGTTTTTGTATATGCTTTTTTGCCGGTCGTCCTCTTTTGTTATTATGTACTTTTTAGAAAACATAGAAAAGCACAAAATACCTTTCTGCTGTTGGCCAGCTTACTATTCTATGCATGGGGAGAGCCAAAGGCTGTGTTGGTGATGATAGCTTCGATCCTCATCAACTGGTTTTTCGGGTGGATGATTGGTAAAAACCGGGAAAACCGAAAGAAAAATAAACTGCTGCTAACGGCCGATGTGATGCTGAATCTGGCGGTCCTGTTTGTGTTCAAATATCTGGTATCTACCTGTTCCTCCCTGAATCAATGGTTCGGGCTGGCTGTGCCGGTCCCGGCGATCACTCTGCCAATCGGGATCTCGTTTTTTACGTTCCAGGGAATGTCCTATGTGATAGACGTCTACCGTCGGAAAGGGGAGGTACAGCCGAGCATTTTGTCTGTCGGGCTGTACATCGCTTTCTTTCCGCAGCTTGTGGCGGGGCCGATCGTCCGATATGAAACGATTGCCGATCAGATTATGAACCGGAAGGAAACGCCAAACGATCTTTTCGATGGCTTCGCCCGTTTTGTGGTGGGGCTTTCTAAAAAAGTGCTTCTGGCCAACGGCTTTGCAGTGATCGCAGACGCTGCTTTCGAGGCGGTTGGCAGCGGGGAGCACATTTCTGTTCTCTTTGCCTGGCTGGGAGCGGCCGCCTATATGCTGCAGATTTTCTTTGACTTTGGCGGCTACAGCGATATGGCGATCGGGCTGGGCAGAATGTTTGGGTTTCATTATCTGGAAAACTTTGATTATCCCTACATTTCCACCTCCGTTACGGAGTTCTGGAGACGCTGGCATATTTCTCTTGGTGCCTGGTTCCGTGATTATGTCTACTATCCGTTAGGCGGAAGCAGGTGCGGAAGGGGCAGGACGATCCTGAATTTGTTCATCGTCTGGGCGCTGACGGGAATCTGGCATGGGGCTGATCTGACATTTCTCCTCTGGGGGCTTTTGTATTTTGTCCTTCTTGTTTTTGAAAAACAAACGGGCCTTCACAAAATAACCGGAAAAAAGAGCGCTGCGTTCCGGTGGCTGTATACGATGTGGTTCGTCCTGCTGGGGTGGGTCCTGTTTCGGGGGGATTCGGTCGGTGAGGCAGTGCAGTATTACGGTCTGATGTTCGGGCTGCCAGGAAACGATCTGATCGACGCAGCGGTACAAGGCTGGCTGATACAGAACATGATCCTGTTTGGCGTCGGTTTGGTGCTTTGCACGCCGCTGTTCAGAACCCTTGCCCGGAAAACGGAAAACAGCCGCCCTGCCGGGATCGTGAAAGCCGGAGGGCTGATCTGCCTGTTTATTCTTTCTGTGGCCAGCTTTGTTTGCGATTCGTATAATCCATTTATTTATTTTCAGTTCTGAGGAGGTCGCCTATGAAAAAGTGTAAGAAATTGCCTCCGAATGCGGTGGTCTTCGTTGTCTGTATGTTTTTTCTGCTGATAGGGCTGTGTTCACCGTCCCTGATTAAATCTATCGGGCGAAGCTGTCTGGATGTGATGAAAGGGAATCTGGATCCCGAACAAGGAAAAACCGCCATTGAAAAAAACCTCAGCGAAGAGATCGCCTATCATCGGTATTTAATGGATATTGAATCGGTCCGGATGAATCTGTCCGGGACCAGGGTGGTGACCAAAGGCGAGGATACGGTGGTGAAGGCGGATTCGGGCAGTCTGACGGAGATTCGGGAGAAAGTCAGCGATCAGGATATAGAAGCCATTGTAGAAAAGATTTCCGCCGTGCAGCGGGTAACGGAACGAAGCGGCGCCTCCTTCCTGTATTGTGCGGCTCCGAGCAAGGAATATTATGAAACAAACCCTTCAAATGCGGAGAACTGTTTCAAGGATAACTATATAAGATTTCTGTCGGAAATGGAGGAACAGCAGGTCCCCTTTCTGGATCTTACGGATTCTTTCCGAAAAAAAGGGATGACGGGTCAAGACATTTTCTTTTACACCGATCATCATTGGAAGCCGACCTCCGGCTTTGCCGCCTGCACAGCGCTTTGCGAAGAACTGGAGGACCGGTACGGCTTTCCCTTCAACAAAGACTATACGGACCTGTCACAGTATACGGTCAAAACCTACCCTGATTGGTTCCTCGGATCCAAAGGGAAAAAGGTGGGTGCATTTTTTACTTTTGCGGGACCGGATGATTTTGATTTGATTACTCCGAATTTTCCGACAAACCTCACAGTAGAACGGCCGCCGAATAAAGAAATGCGCTCGGGCGAATTCAAGGATACGGTTTTTTATCAAGAGAAAATGAAGAAAGATTATTACAATGCCGACCCGTATGTTGCTTATTGCGGAGGGAATTTTTCCTTGCAGATCGTAAAAAACCATCTGAACCCTGAAGGAAAGAAGGTCCTTCTGATCAGGGATTCTTTTGCTTGTACAGTAGCTCCGTTTCTGTCCCTGCAGACATCGGAACTGCACATTTGCGACATGAGAACGTCCATTACGGGCGCCAAGAATAAGGTGAACGTGGAGGAGTATATCCGGGAAATCCACCCCGATTATGTCGTTGTTCTCTTTAACGGCGTTACCAGTCTAAAGGAAGCATCGGAAAAGTTTTCTTTCTTCTGAGAAACGGAAACGCCGCCGGAGGCGGCGGGGAAATTATGCAGCCGGTCAGAAGGGGGCCCTCTCCCCCTGCGGAGGGATTGCGTCCAAAGTGTTTCGCACTCTGCGGAGCGCGACCAGAGACTCCGGTCTCACCTGCCAGTTCGGTCGGTGCTTCTGCCTTCGGCAGAGGTCTCCACCGGAGACCCGCACCTCTGGACTCTGCCACCCTTTGAAAAGGGTGGACGG
>CACYCG010000096.1 GCA_902772855.1 uncultured Ruminococcus sp. | reverse complement strand
GGGGTCGGACGCTGCAGAAGGGGGGACCGGAGCCTCTCCGGTGAAGAAGGTCATCAGGAGGATCTCTCAAACCTATCTGAACGGTTCAGCGGGGGTCGGACGCTGCAGAAGGGGGGACCGGAGCCTCTCCGGTGAGGAACTCGATGGAGCGTTCAATGCTGTCTTTGGTCTGTCCCCATTCATCGCTTTCGCTGCTGCGGTAATCAAACATCGTGCAGAAATTATGTACATCCTGCCGGAGCTGCCGCAGATAGCCGCCGGTCAGCCGGGAGGTAGCTTCATAAAATGCCTGATAATGCTTGCCAAGTCCTTTCTGATCGACATTCATCAGCAGAGAGAAATGCTCCAGACAGATAAACGGCTGCTCGGCATACAGGGCCCGGAATTCCGGCTCGCTGATCCACATGGCGTGGACAATGCGGGCCATATTCTCCATATTCTGCCGGATGTCCCGGCAAATAAAACAGTCTTTGGTCAGGGCGTCCAGGGCGGCCAGCCGTTTTTTATCCGGCTTTTTTGAGGCTTCCATCGGGATCAGCTCTTCTTCGATGAGCTGCAGATGGCTTTCGAGAATCAGCGCATTGGACAGCCGTTTGCCCAGGCGCACCATCATATCAAAATGCCGGAAGCAAAACCCCTGCTCGTTTGTTTTGATCCGCACACTCGGCTCCATCATCGCCGAGCCGGTGATGTATTCCGCCTTACGTTCCTCTAACATCTGCCGCATCCGGCACATGGGACAGCCCTGCCGGGGCAAAAACACATCGTTGATCGGGATACTGCAAATATTTTCCTGCATATTGTCACACTCCGTTCCGATAACATCATATCAAAATGCCATTACAATGGTCGATCTCGTGCTGGACGATCTGCGCCTGAAAGCCGGATAAAGTCAGCTCATGCGCTTTTCCGCTCCTGTCCGTATAGGACACCTCCACCTTCTCCCAGCGGCGGGTGCGGCGGGTTCCGGTTAGGGACAGACAGCCCTCTTCTGTTTCATAGCTCTCCGGAGAATGGGCCGTGATCACCGGGTTGAACATCACGATCGGCGCCAGGCCGGTCTGCACCACGATGATGCGCCTGCGAATGCCGATCATATTGGCCGCCAGCCCTACACACCGCTCCCGGTTGGCTTTCAGGGTATCCAGCAGGTCTTCTCCTGCCGGTGCATCGGCGGGGCCTGCCGGCAGACTGCGCTGCTTCAGAAAAACAATATCCTTCACAATTGGTTTTACCATCCTGTCCCCTCCCTGTCATCAGATTGCCCGGAAACATCAGCCATGCCCCTGCAGCAGCGCCTCCACCGCATCCCGCACGGTCCGCACGCCGACCAGCTTCATATCAAGCCCTTCCGGAAGGATCGTGTTTTTCAGATTATGGTAAGGCAGAATACAGGTCCGGAAACCGAGCCGGGCCGCTTCGAGCACCCTTCTGTCGGCATGATGGACCGCCCGGATCTCCCCGGTCAGGCCCACCTCTCCGAACGCCAGCACATCTTCCGGAACGATCATATCTTTCAGGCTGCTCACCAGCGCCAGCGTCACCGCTAAATCCGCCGCCGGTTCGTCCAGCCGCAGGCCTCCAATGACGTTGATGTAGGCATCCATGCTGGAAAAATAATACCCGCAGCGTTTCTCTAACACCGCCAGCAGCATCGACATACGGTTATAATCAAAGCCGGTGCACATCCGGCGGGGATTACCGAAGCCGGAATTGGTCACAAGGCCCTGGATCTCCGCTAAAATTGGCCGGGACCCCTCCATCGTGCAGGCCACACAGGTGCCGCTGACGTTTTTCGGACGGCCGGAGAGCAGCATCAGAGAGGGGTTTTCCACTTCGCTCAGACCGTTATCGTTCATGCAGAACACACCGATCTCATTCGTGGAGCCATAGCGGTTTTTCACCGCCCGGAGGATCCGGTAGGACATCTGCTTATCGCCTTCAAAATACAGCACGGCATCGACAATATGCTCCAGCACCTTCGGCCCGGCGATGGCGCCGTCTTTGTTGACATGGCCGACAATAATGCAGGGAATATCCAGTGCTTTGGACGTTCGCAGAAGGATATTGGTGCATTCCCGCACCTGCGTCACGCTGCCGGGAGAGGAACTCAGTTCCTTGAAGTTCATGGTCTGAATGGAATCCACCATGACCACATCGGGCTTTTCTGAGCGGATGCGTTCGGCGATTCCTTCGATGTCGGTTTCGGTGAGGATAAACAAATTCGCACAGTTGACCCCCAGACGGGTCGCCCGCAGCTTGATCTGGCGGCGGGATTCCTCACCGGATATGTACAGGATCTTCAGGTTCCTGCCCAGATGTTCGCAGATTTGCAGCAGGATCGTGGATTTTCCGATGCCCGGATCACCGCCAAGCAGCACCAGAGAACCTTTTACCAATCCCCCGCCGAGCACCCGGTCCAATTCCCGGGAGCCGGTGAAATAGCGCTGCTCGTCCTCGGTGGAGATCTCGGTAATGGGCTGCGGGGCGGCGGTGGGAGCAGACGGACGGACCGAAGCCGAGCGGGAGCGGCTCACCGGCTCCCGGACTTCCTCTGTCATCGTATTCCAATTCCCGCAGCCGGGACATTTTCCGAACCATTTCGCACTTTCAAAGCCGCATTCGGAACAGACGTAGATCGTTTTCAGTTTATCAGCCATAGTGTTCTCCTGTTTTTTCATGATGATTGGAGCGGGGGCGGCGGCATTTCCGGCGTTTCCTGTGGGAGAACACCTGCCCCCCACGACCATGCGGCCGGGCAGGACAGTAAACCATCTCAGCAGCCTCCCGCCCATCCCCGCAGTAAAGACAGAAGACGAAGGCCGCCTTCCGACAGACAAAGCAGTATTCTTTATTCCTGTTTTCCCCCGCTCCCGCTCACATAGGAAACCACCCCGCAAAAAACCGCAAAGGCCATTTTTTGCCGGTACTCTTCTTCCGACAGCAAAGAGGCCTCCTGCGGGTTGGACAGAAAGCCGCATTCGACGATCACCGCCGGCACCTGTGCGTGTGTGAGCAGATAAATATCTTTTCCCGGCTTGCACTCACGCCGGTTGTCCGGCTGCAGCAGCGAAGTGACCGCCCGCCGGATCTCCTCTGCCAAACCCCGGCTGTCGGGCTGTTCGGGGGCGTAAAACATCTGTGCGCCGCTGTACTGCTCCTGCGGGAACTGGTTCTGATGGATGCTGACGAAAATCTGATCGTCCCGGCTGTTCATCAGCTCTTCCCGGTGCAGAAGATCGGAGCGTTTTTTCTCTCGAATCGTTCCCTGCGGGTCGGTGTACACCGCCCGGTCGGTCGTGCGAACCATTTCCGTTTCAAACCCGGCGGCTGTCAGCATATCCCGCAGCCGGAGGGCTATCGACAGATTGACGTCTTTTTCGAGCAGACCGTTGGCCTCGGCGCCCCCGTCTTCTCCCCCGTGCCCGGCGTCGATCACCACCCTCGGAAGAGCGGGAGAAGTGCTGGCAACGGACGTTTCAGGCACTTCTTCCTGCAAAGAAGCGTACAAAAGCCCTCCGGTCAGAAAAACGCACAGAAGCACCCCGGAATACAGCAGATAAGCCTTGAGTTTTTCCATGTCTTCACCCCCACTGCTTCATCCTATGCAGGGAGGCAAAGGGATATACAAACCGGGCGGGGGGAATCCGGAAAGAAAGGACGCCCTGTAAAAAGGACGTCCCTCATACAAACCGGGTCTCAGGCATTCTCCGGGGGACTGCCGGCAGAGGACAGATCCTCGGGATACTGCAGCGTGGGGGCTTTCCCCTCCTCCTCAGACAGAGGCGCTTCCACGGGAATGGAGTTTTTAGCGTAAAAATCCGCCTTGATCGCCAGCAGGCGGTCTAAGCTGCGGCACAGCCGGATGTAGATATTCTCCAAGCGGTCGTCCAGCGTGATGGTGCCGATTTTGATGTCCCGCCGCAGGAAAACCAGATCTTCCTGGAACAAGCGGATCTCCTTTTCAATGTCATCGATCAGCATCACGGTATCCATCGCCCGCTCCTGCGCTTCGTCGATCACACCGTGTGCCTTTTGCTCGGCCTTCATCTTGATCTTGACGACGCTTTCGTGAAGGTCGTCGAACCGTTTGGCTTTGATCACCAGCGAATCGTATTGTTCCTGCAGGCGGCGCTTTTCTTCCAGCCGCTGTTCAAGCTCCCGCTGGTAGGCCTCCACATCGTTTTCCCGCTGTCCGACAGCTTCCGCCAGACGCATCTGTGATTCCTGAAGGGATTTGTACAAAGCGTTGCGGGCGGCGGTCATTTCGATCAAAGCAATATTGCGGTCGGTCGCTTCCAGTTCGGCCTGCTCCAACCGGCGCTTCAGGCTGGCGATCTCTTCTTCGGGCGTCAATCTAGCGGTAGCCTCCGGCGCGGCGGTCTCCGGCGCGGCAGAAGTCGGTTCTTGTATATTCGTCATATGGCACACCTCATTTTTATAGGGTCAACGATATTATAGCATATCTGTAGAGCATAAATCAATATTTCCGAAAAATTTTGTATGATATTGTGAAAAAACCGCTGGGACAGCAAAAAGGACGCCCGCATGGGACGTCCTTCTCATGACCGGAATGATGATTACTGATAATCAATGACGTCGACCCAGCCGCGCAGGAACTCCTCTTCTTCGGGGATGCGCTTGACCATCTGGGAGGCCGCCACGATGGGAAGCCACTGATGGACATACTGTTTGGCCGTGTCGCTCTTTTCGCAAAAGATCTTCAGATACAATTCCGCCAGCGCCCGGTCCTTCAGGGCAAAAAGCAGGTAGGTGCGGGCCGCATCCGCCGAGGCGTTGCCCTGGGTGGCGTGGGACCAGTCGATAATATGCGGCTTTCCTTCACTGTCGATAATGATATTGGAGGGGTTAAAGTCGCCGTGGCAGAGTTTGTTATGCTTGGGCATACTGTCTAAGCGGGTGTGCAGTTCATAGCGGATGGTGGCATCCACTTGTCCGTTCAGGGAGGAGATCTTCCGGTTCATCTTATCCTTCAGCTTATTCAGCAGGGGGGCTTTCTTGCTTTGCACCAAAAGCTGAAGCTCGACAAATTCGGTCATATATTTTTCTATATTGGCCGGATCTTCCGCCATGATCTCTTCAAGGGTCCTGCCCTCCACATAATCCATCGTGATCGCCCACTGACCGTCGATCAGCGAAACAGAACGAAGCGCCGGGATTGGCAGACCGGTTTCCTCCACACGGGCCTGATTCAAAGCCTCGTTGAGTATGTCCGATTTAGGGAAAACGTGGGAAAACACCTTGACAACGGCGTCCCCATCCCGATAGATCACTTTTTCCTTACGGGTCGCAATAACATCCATTTGTTGATTTCTCCTTTCGGCTCCCGCTTGCACTCCAATGGCGGCAAACGGCTGTCACTGGTTTTATTATACTCCACTCCTGCCTGAAAGTATAGATGAAAAAATGCAATAATTTTTATGCATTTTTTTAGTAAAATGCACAGAATCCATAAAAATCTTTTGCGAAAAACCGTGTTTTATCGGCAGACTTGCCTATTCTCAGCGCCTCAGTAACACAGCACCTCATGTCCCTCTTCTGTCACCAGCACCATGATCTCCCACTGAGCGGATGGTTTTTTGTCTGCGGTCGTCACCGTCCACCCATCCGTTTTGTCGCAGACGACACGGTGCGTCCCCATGTTCACCATCGGTTCGATCGTGAAGATCATGCCGGGGACCATCAGCATATCCTCCCCTGCCTTCGTCACATAGCTCACCCACGGATCTTCATGGAAAGCCAGTCCCACTCCGTGGCCGCCGATCTCCCGCACCACGCTGTAGCCGTTGGCTTTGGCGTGGTCATTCACAGCCTGCCCCATATCCCCTAAGAATCCCCAGGGCTTGACCTGCTGCAGTCCCAGCTCTACGCATTCCTTCACCGTCTGCACGAGCTTGCGTTTTTCCTCCGATACCTCTCCCATGCAGAACATCCGGGAGGAATCGGAAAAATAGCCGTCCACGATCGTGCTCACGTCCACGTTGATGATGTCCCCGTCCCGGAGGATCATCTCCTCGGAGGGGATCCCGTGGCAGACCACTTCATTGATGGAGGTGCAGACGCTTTTCGGATAGCCCTGATAATGGAGCGGGGCGGGGATGCCCCCCATTTTCGTTGTGGTTTCGTAGACAATGCGGTCGATCTCCTCGGTGTTCATGCCCACCCGGATCTGCTCGGCCACCCGATCGAGCACCGCAATATTCACCTGACAGCTTTTCCGGATCATCTCGATCTGTGCCGGCGTTTTGATGATGCTGTGATCCGGAACGAGATGTCCCTGATTTTTGATCAAAGCGATGCGCTCATCAAATTCCTCGTGGCATTTTTTATATTTTTTTCCGCTCCCGCACCAGCAGGGGTCGTTTCTGCCGATTTTGCTCATGTTCCTCAATCCTTTTCTGAATAAGATCCTGTTTCCTCTTTGTTTTTCCGCTGCTGCTTTATCGTCACCCGAAAGGGAGTTTCGGCATAGAATGAATTACCGGACGGTTTTCCCTGAACCGGTACTTTGCAACAGAAAGAAGATGAAACGCATGATGTGTCAATATGAAGAATCCCTTTGCCGCAGCACCGGGCCTTGTGCTTCCAGCGCTGTTCCCTGCGGGACCTGCCAGAAGGGAATCATGGTGCTGGTAAGCATTATCGGAGGCATTGTATTCGCCGCAGCGGCGGGACTGCTGTTTGCCAACAACCTGCTTCCGGAAGTCAGTTTGGGCGTCCTGATTGCTTTGATCAGCGGTCTGGTGCTGCTCGGGCTGCTGCCGGTGTATCGTTTTGTCCGCTCTGCCGAGCAGTCCCTGTGCTGTTATTTTGCCGGGATCATGTTCGGAGTGCTGGGCACGATCTTCAGCGCTTTCCTGAGCGTCATGATGACCCTCGACCCCGCTTCCGCGATGTCGATCGCCGCTGTGGTGCTGACCGCTTTCTTTTTTGCCTATATGGTCATATCCGTGCTGTTCCTGCTCAGACCCGTTGCCGATGCAGACGCCTGAGGGCGCTGCGCCGTCACACAGCGGGGAAGCCCGCTTAGATCCCGGTGCAGCAGAGGGCTGTCCGCTCCGGCGTGTGCTAAAAGGGACATGACCGCCTCTGCCTGATCCTCCCCGATCTCCAGGGACAGGACGCCGCCGGGACGGAGTCTGGGCAGCCAGCAGGAGACAATGGCCCGATAAAACCGAAGACCGTCCTCTCCCCCATCGAGGGCCGCAGCGGGTTCCTGCTGCACCTCCCTGGGCAGAGAGGACAATTCTTTGGAAGCGACGTAGGGCGGGTTGGATAGGATCACGTCAAAATACGATTCCGGGAAAAGCCGGAAATCGGTGAATAGGTCGCCTGCTGTGGGACGCACAGCAGGAAAGGCGCTGCAGTTCTGCCGCAGATAGGCAAACGCCTCGGGCATCGCTTCAAGGGCGGTCACTTCTGCCTCTGGATACCGATCAGCCATCGCCAAAGCGATCGCCCCGCTGCCGGCGCAAAGGTCCAGTATGCGCCCGGGCACAAGGCCGGCGCTTTGCAGGCGTTCGATACAGGAACGCACGCATACTTCCGTATCATCCCGGGGGATCAGGACCCCCGGACCCACTTTCAGAGGGATATCCATAAACGTCCATTCTCCGAGAATATACTGCAGCGGCTCTCCGGCTATCCGGCGGGTGATCGCCTGCCGAAGAAGACGGAGCTTTTCATCGGAAAGCAGGTCGCTGGCATGAAGGGCACGCTGCGGACGGGATAGTCCGAAAAAATGGGAAAACAGCCAGTGCGCCTGACTGTCCGGCTCCTCCACCTGTCCTTCCCGCAGGAGCCGGATGGTATCCTGATAGGCCTGCCGAACAGTCATCGGATGCGGTCCTCCCCGTTTTCCGGGATGACGTCCTGCATAGCCCGGATAGCCACTTCGATCATATCGTCTTCCGGTTCTTTAGTGGTGATATGCTGCATCCACACGCCGGGAGCGGCGATCATGCGGGTGAGGAAATTATCATGCCGCCCGCAGAGCTTGATCAGCTCATAGCCGATGCCCACCGTCAGGGGCAGCAGACAAAACTTGATGACCGGACGAAGAATGGGATGATTGATGGGGATAAACAGCCCGATGATGATGCCCACGATCAGCATGAGCACTAAAAAGCTCGTCCCGCAGCGGGGGTGAAAGCGGCGCTGCCTGCGAACGTTTTCCACCGTCAGCTCCAAACCGTATTCATAGCAGAAGATCGTTTTATGCTCCGCTCCGTGATACTGGAAGACCCGCTTGATGTCTTTGTTCAGCGTGCAAAGGCTCATATAGGCTAAAAAGAGGATAATGCGGATGATCCCCTCATACGCTGACTGCCAGAAACGCTCCATGCCCAGCACCGGCTCTTTCAGAAAGGGCAGGGCTTCGGCGGTGAGCTGATACAGCCAGGTGGGGGCAAAGTAAAACACGGCGATGGAAAACGCCACGGCGATCACAGTGGAAATGGTCATCACCACGCCAAGCAGTTTGTCCCCCAGATGCTTATTCAGCCAGATATCCATTTTGGAAAGGTTTTCTTCCGGCTCGTCTTCCCCTTCGAGGGCTTTGTCGGCCGACAGCATCAGGGCTTTTTCCCCGGTGACCAGGGAATCGATCATATTGACCACGCCCCGGATGAGGGGAAGGCGAAGAATCTTATGCTTTTTGCCCCAATTGAGCGGCTGGATCTCCTCCAATTCCACCGTGCCGTCATTCTTTCGCACCGCCACGGTCGTTTTCTGAGGGCCTCTCATCATGATGCCCTCCATCAAGGCCTGTCCGCCGATGGAAGTGATGAGCTTTGTTTTTTCTCGTTTCATACAGTATTCTCCTTTGTGCAAAAACCGTCCTGAGGATCAGGTCCCCTCCGGGGCAGCTTCCGCTTCTTCCGAACGCTGTGCATTTTCTGTGATCATCGGAATGGTAATGGTGACGGTGGTTCCGACGTTTTCGATGCTGTCGATGTCCAGCGTTCCTTTATGCAGCCGCACGATCTCATCGGCCACAGCCAGTCCGATGCCGGAGCCGCGAACCGTCTGATTGGCTTTGTAGAACTTTTGTTTGACCTTTGGCAGATCGTCCGCAGAAATGCCGCAGCCGTTGTCGGCGATGGTGATCACGACCCGTTCCTCGTTTTCGATCTCCACCTTGACGTTCACTTCTCCTCCAGAGGAACAGTATTTCAGCGCATTGTCAATGATATTGATAAACACCTGCCGCAGGCGGTTCCGGTCTCCGAGGACCGGGATCAGCAGATCCGGGGCTTCAAAAATAATATGCTTGTTTTCGGTATTTGCCCGCTCCCGCTGCATATAAATGGATTCATCCAGTTCCGCCAAAATGTCGATCTTATCCATGATCAGCACCATCCGGTCCTGCTGGATGCGGGAGAAATCCAGCACCTCTTCCACAATGCCGTTGAGACGCTCGGTTTCTTTAATAATGATCCGCATTCCTTTTTCCAGCGTGGCCCGGTCCTGAAATCCGTCTAACTGCATGGTTTCCGCCCAGCCTTTGATGGCGGTCAGCGGGGTGCGAAGTTCATGCGAGACCGAGGAGATAAAATCATTTTTCATTTTATCGGCGGTCCCCAGTTCGCCCGCCATATAATTGATGGTATCGCACAGGTCGCCGATCTCATCATCGTAAAACTTGTCGATGCGGGCATTAAAATCGCCTTCTGCGATCCGTTTGGCGGTGGCCGTGATCTCCCGCACCGGCCGGACAATGGATCCTAAAAAGTAGGTGCTGGAAATAAAGATAAAAAACATGATCAGGATGCCTACCAGACATAAAGCGGAAATGGCGATGAAGATCCTTCGGTCCGATTCTTCCAGCGATACCACATAGCGAATGCCGCCGACCGGGTCATCATTTCGGTCGGTGATGACACGGGTCACGGCCATGACGTTTTCGCCGGAACTGTTTTTGCCGTGCCAGTCCCCAAAATGATCTTTGGAGATCAGGGCGCTGTGATAATCCGGCATTTTCAGCCCGTCCTCCGGAGGAAAGCCGGTGGAGGTCAGCACCGGATCGCCGTTTTTGTCGATCACGATCAGTTCCATCAATTCCTTGTCGGGGAAGTTTTCAACGTATTCTCTTGCCATTTCCGGGAAATCGGAATCATCGCTGAAAAAATTCACCACTTCGCTCGAACGCCCGCTGAGGGTGCGGAAAATGCCGTTGTAGTAATAATTCTGCACCACCATGGAAAACCCCAGGATCAGCACGCACAGAACGATCAGGATCACACCGAATGTATTGAACACCCATCGTTTGGTGATACCTTTCAAAAGAGCCGCTCTCCTTTCCCTTGGATTCCGGAAGGGGGGTCACTGTGCATCCCACTTATAGCCCAGTCCCCATACGGTGACGATATACTGCGGAGAAGAGGGATTGTCCTCCACCTTCATCCGCAGACGGCGAATGTTCACGTCCACGATCTTTTCCTCTCCGTCATAATCTTCTCCCCAAACGTATTTCAGAATGGCGCTCCGGTCGAGGGCGGTGCCTGGATTGGAGAAGAAATACTCCATGATCTGAAACTCCACCTGCGTTAAGTCGATGAGGCGTCCGTTCTTTTTCAGGGTGTGGTGCTTAAGATGAAGCACAAAATCACCGGAGCGGATCTCTTCCTTGAAATTGTTTTCGCTGCGCATTTCGGCAATAGCGATCCGCCGGTACAGCGCATCGACACGGGCCACTAATTCCATCGGGGAAAACGGCTTGGTGACATAATCGTCTGCGCCGTGCATCAGACCGGAAACCTTATCCATTTCCTGCGTTTTGGCGGTCAGCATGATGATGCCCAGCCCCCCGTTGCGCTTGCGAAGCTCCTTGCAGACGCTGAGGCCGTCCTTTTCAGGCATCATGATGTCCAGCACGGCAATATCAAAATCTCCGCCGGCTTCATCATATTTCTGCAGGGCCACCGCCCCGTTTTCCGCTTCCGTCACATGGTAGCCGGCTCTCTCTAAATTGATGACGACAAAGTCCCGAATGGCGGTCTCGTCTTCGGCAACCAGAATATTTTTCATCGGTCATTCTCCTTTACTATGATGATTTGCTCAGCGGTTTGAGCTTATACAGGGCGTCTTTTACCGTCAGCTTCATCGGTTCCTCCGCATCCGGATCGATGATCCGAAGCCCGATGACAGCCGAGGGAGAGGATTTGTCAAGGGTGAACGCCTCCGTGTACGCCGCAGAACTTTGTTTTTCCCATTCCGAAGCGGTAAAGCGGCGCACCGAAAGCAGGGGGCCGCCGGTGGTGGAGGCAGCGGTGTCCCACTGATAAAACAGGATCTCCCTTTTTTCGGGATCGTGCAGGGCCGTGACGTTTCCGACCCAGGGGTCCGGCAGAATAAAATAATAGCCGTCCGAATCATTGATGACGGTATTCAGTTTGACCTGCAGTTCCGCTTTTTTGACTTCCCATTGTTTCCAGGCAGTATTGCTGCACACAGAGGAACCCTTCTCCGTGGCGGAAGCCGCCATCTGGGACACGACGGGAACTTCAATAATGCCGTCTTCATCAATATCCCGGGAGGTTACTGTATCTTTTCGGGTCGTGGGATTGGTGAGCAGGCCGCTGTCACCGACGGACAAAAGAGGTTCGACTAAATCGTTGGTGATCTGGTCGTAATAGAAAAGCTGGGTCGTCAGCACGCCGCCGGTTTTTTCTCCATCAACCACCAGTCCCCGCACGCCGACATCTATATCACCGGTCTGCACCTGCACAAAGGCGGTCACTTCCGGGTCGAGTTCGGCGGCAAACTTCCCGATGGGACGCTTTTCCTGGTCGGAATACTGCAGCACCTTCACAGACGAAGGCTGCTGTCCGCTGCCAAGGCTGAGCAGAATAATATCTTTATTGGTCCCCCGTGTGAGATCATCGAGCAGGACGTCTGTGTAGGAATCCTCCACCGCCATCTCCCGTGCCTGTTCGTTTTCAAAGGAATAGACCGTCAGGGCATTTTTAGAGGCGGTAAACGTCTTCCACCCAACAAACAGTTCGTCCCGGCCGTCCTTATTGATGTCGCTGAGGATGAGCTGGTCCACTCCGGTGGAGGCTTTGGAAAAACTGCCCAGCCAGCGCCAGGAGCCGTCCCGGTTAGCCATCAGGGAAACATTCATCATCGTGTCGGAATCGGTGGAATACAGGGCGGCGGCATATTCTTCGTTTTTCCCGGTGGTAAAGACCGTAATGGCGGAACGGTTTTCTCCCCGGAGAGGGTATTTCAGCCGGTAGCCGCTGGCAGCGTGTTCGCTGATAAGGGTCTGGATTTCCGCCCGTTCTCCGGTAGCCCGGGGCGGCCGCATCAGGCCCTGGTCGCTCATGCCGACTTCCGAGCAGCCGGTCAGCAGCAAAAACAGCAGACTGAGACATAGGGCGATCCTTTTTTTCAGATTCAACAATACCTCCTCCTTTCGGGACGTTTCAGGGCAGGGTCAGCCGGTCGGTTTCTGAGCGATGAGGAATTTGATGGGGATCCCCTCATCCGAAAACATCTGCTCATGCTCCGTTACAATATTTGGGGCAAAGCCGCTGGCGTGAAGATCTCTTGTCAGATAGGTGACGGCAAAGCCGCATTCTTCAAAATAGCCGATGCTGTCTTCAAACAAACCGTCGTCATCGGTTTTGAAGCGGATCTCTCCCCCTTCCCGCAAAAAGGTGCGGTACTGTACAAGCTGACGGGGGTGGGTCAGGCGGTGCTTCTGGTGCTTTTTCCGGGGCCAGGGATTGCAGAAGTTGATATAGAGGCGGTCGACCCGGTCTTCCGGGGACAGCATGGTTTCGATCTGCTCAATATTGCACGCCGTCAGCAGCAGGTTATCCGGCTCCCGTCCGGCCTCTTCAAAGGCACGGGCAATTTTCCGGCGGGCTACTCCAAGCATTTTATATTCGAGGTCCATCGCCAAAAAATGCACCTGCGGCTCCGAAAGAGCCGCCGCCGCTGCAAAACCGCCTTTTCCGCACCCTAATTCCACATGAAACGGGGCGTCTGAGGAAAACTGTTCCCGCCAATGTCCCCGCAGGGCACGAGGATCTTTGATAAAATACGGGCAGGCCTCCAGTTCCGGTCTGGCCCAAGGTTTGTTTCTCATTCTCATACAAATCTTCCTTTTTCTGCTTATGCGTGAATAGTATTATTATAACAAGACTTTCCTGCAATTTCAAGCATACAGCCGGAAAAAGCAAGGAAATCAGCTTCTTCCGCATACGATGCGCCCCTCCGGCAGAAAAGCGCCCTCAAAAAAATTCCGCCGGGTCACTGCCGGCGGAACATACGTTCAAGTTCGGATTTTTTGATGATCGTGTATACGGGACGGCCATGCGGACAGAACTGCACCTCAGGATGCGCTTCCAGTTCCATCGCCAGATGGATCAGCTCCTGCGGATGGCTCTCGTTTCCCGCTTTGACAGCCGCTTTGCAGGCAATATTAGCGATCGTCCATTCCATTTCTTCCGAAGGAATGTATTTTTTATGCGTGCAGAGATGTTCCACGATCTCGCAGAAAGACTGCAGGATATCCAACGATTCCATAATAACAGGGACCGATCGGAGCAGGACCCTCCGATCTCCGAAAGGTTCCGTGTCAAACCCCATGGTCATCAGCAGGTCGTGGTGTTCGCTGACGGCTTCGCATTCGTTTTTTTCCAGAGGGATCGAAAGCGGTTCTAATAAATACTGCGCCGAGCGCTCCCGGTTCTGCTTCTTCAATTCCTCATAGATCAGGCGCTCATGGGCGGCGTGCTTATCGATCAGCATCAGACGGTTGTCGTCATATTCTAAAATGATATACGTCCGGAAGGCTTCTCCAATCAGCCGGAAGGAAGGAACGTTCTCCGAAAGGGACTCTTCAGCAGGGGAAGCAGTTTTTTCAGCAGGTGCTTCAGCGGGCGGAGGCGTCAAAAGGATCGGTTCTTCCTCTTCCTCACCGGGCAGCAGCGCCGGGGCGGGAGCAGGAGGAGGCTGCATCGGTTCTGCAGAATCGGGCGATCTCCCGGCAGAAGGGGCCGCCGCAGGGGATGCATCCGAATAAAACGGAAAGAGTTCCTCCGGGCGGAAGCGGGTGATCGGAGGCGCACCGGAGGAAGCCTTCATCGCAGGCATCGGCGAAGCCGCCGGAGGCTCCGACAGGCGGAAATTGCTGACAAAGGTGCGGGGCGGAAGAGATATTTCCGGCTCATCCTCTTCCGGAGGAAGAGTGACGGGCTGGCCCGAAGCGGGAAACCCTACCTGAACAGCCGTATCCGCAGGAGCGCTCAGCAAAGAGGGGAACGGACGCTTCAGCTCGGCGGGTGGCTTTCCTTCCCGGCGGGGGTCAAATTGGGAAAGCGCCGATTTGACGGCATAATACACCGCATCATACACCGGTTTTTCATCGGTAAAACGGACTTCGAGTTTGGCAGGATGCACGTTGACGTCGAGCATGGAGCAGTTCATGGACAAAGACAGCACACAGGAGGGGTATTTTCCCGTCAATATACTCCCCCGATACGCCTGTTCCAAAGCGGCCGAAGCGGTGACGGAACGGACATAGCGCCCGTTGATGCAGAACACCTGCATCGCCCGGTTGGAACGCTGCGGAAGGTTTGGCTTGGTGATGAAGCCCTGCACTCGGATCTTCTCGGCAGACGAGTAGGAAACGGGCATGAGAGACCGGTAGAAATCATCTCCGAAAGCCTGAAACACCGCATTCATCAGTTTGCCGTCCCCCTTTGTCTTCAGCGCCTGTTTGCCGTCCCGCAAAAAGGTAAAGCCGATTTCCGGGTGAGAGATTGCCATCCGGTCCAGCAGGGTGGCGATAGCATTCCCTTCGGTGACGTCTTTTTTGAGGAACTTCATGCGGGCGGGTACGTTGAAAAACAGATCCCGCACCAAAAAAGTCGTTCCTTTGGGGCAGCCGACAGAGCAAAACTCCTGCTGTTCCCCCGCTTCGAGCACATAATGCGTTCCACTCTCCTCTTCGGCGGTTTTGGTCAGCACCTCCACCCGAGATACAGCACAAATGGAAGCAAGCGCTTCCCCTCGAAACCCAAGCGTGGCGATGGCATCTAAATCGCTGCCGGTGTGGATCTTGCTGGTGGCATGGCGCAGAAAAGCCGGGCGGACATCTTCGGACGAAATGCCGCTTCCGTCATCGGTGACCCGCATAAAGGTGCGCCCGCCGTTCTGGATCTCCACCGTAATGCTCTTTGCCCCGGCGTCAATACTGTTTTCCACCAATTCCTTGATGACGGAGGCAGGACGCTCGATCACTTCTCCGGCGGCAATCAGCTCCGCCACCTGTTTGGGTAACACTTGGACCGCTCCCATTGCTTTCTCTCCTTTTCTTCCGCTCCCCCATCAGACGTTCAGCAGCTTGATGAGTTCAAACAGCAGATTCATCGCTTCCATGGGGGTGACGTTATTGACGTCGATCTCCCGCAGACGCTTTTCGGCTGGGGAATCCTCCCTGGCGATCGTGAGCTGCGGGGCGGGCGGCTCTTCCTTCTTTTTGCGGGGACGACGGGGGGCATGGCCCTCCATTTCCTTCAGATAACTTTTGGCTTTTTCGATCACCTGGTCCGGAAGCCCCGCTAATTTGGCTACTTCAATTCCGTAGCTTTCATCGGCAGCACCCGGCAGGATCCGCCGGAGGAAGGTCAGTTCATCTGCGTGCTTGATGGCAGCGATATTATAATTTTTTACCCCCTGCACCGTATCCGCCAGCACCGTCAGTTCGTGATAATGGGTGGCAAACAGGGTTTTGGCGCCGATCTTCCGCCTGTCGGCGGCATATTCGAGAACGGAACGGGCAATACACATCCCGTCATAGGTGGAAGTGCCCCGGCCGATCTCGTCTAAGATCAGCAGGCTTTTAGGGGTGGCGTTTTTCAGGATATAGGCGACCTCGTTCATTTCCACCATGAACGTAGACTGACCGCTGGACAGGTCATCCGATGCGCCGATACGGGTAAAGACGCTGTCGGTGATGGAAATATCGGCACGGCGGGCAGGAACGAAAGAACCCATTTGCGCCATGAGCACGATGAGGGCTGTCTGGCGCATATAGGTGGATTTTCCCGCCATATTCGGGCCGGTGATGATGGCCAGACGGTTATCCTGCAGATCGAGGAAGGTATCGTTCGGAACAAAGGAGCCGTCCGGCAGCAGCCGCTCCACCACGGGGTGGCGTCCGTCTAAAATCTCGATGCGTCCTTCGGCATTAAGGGCAGGACAGACATAATCGTAATCAAAAGCAGCCTGTGCCAGAGCCGCCAGCACATCGAGCAGGGCCACGGAGGAAGCCGCCGCAGAAATACGGTCCACCGCATCGGCGGTCTTTTTCCGAATCCGGTCAAAAATCGCATATTCCAGCTCATTAGCACGGTCCTTGGCTCCCAGCAGGCGCCGCTCAAGGTTCTTCAATTCTTCGGTTATGTAGCGTTCGCCGTTGGTCAGGGTCTGTTTGCGGATGTAGGAAGCCGGAACGGAGTTTTTGTAGGCATTGGACACCTCAATATAATAACCGAACACCCGGTTGTAGCCGATCTTGAGTTTGGGAATGCCGGTTTGTTCCCGTTCCTTGGCTTCTACCTTGGCCATCAGGTCGGAGCTGTGGGTCATATCGTGCCGCAGCTCATCCAGCTCCGAAGAACAGCCTGTGCGGATCATGCCCCCTTCCCGCACGGAAAAGGGCGGGTCTTCGGTGATGGTGCTGTCGATCAGTTCCACAATATCGGTCAGCAGGTCGATCCCGTCAGCAGTGTCCCGAATCAGTCCGGAAGAAGCCCCGGACATACTTTCCCGGATGGCGGGCAGCTTTTTCAGCCCGCCGCACAAAGAACGCAGTTCTCTGGCATTGGCCGAACCATAGACAATGCGGGTAATCACCCGCTGAATATCGAAAAGCCCCGTCAGTTCTTCCCGCAGGCGGGAGCGCATGGGTACATCTTCCACCAATTCCGCCACGGCATTCTGGCGTCTGGTGATGGCGCCGAGATTGCAAAGCGGCTTTTCTACAATGCTTTTCATCAAACGGCGGCCCATAGACGTTTTGGTCTGATCGAGAACCGACAGCAGGCACGCTGCACGATTTCTGCCCGACAGCGGCTCCACCAGCTCGAGATTTCGCCGGGTGTTATAATCAAGCCGGACATACTGTTCTTCCCGGTATACCTCGAATTTGCCGATCCGCTCCATGCCAAGGCGCTGTGTTTTAGAAAGATAGCCGAACAGGGCGCCGCAGGCGCTGACCGTAAGCGGCATTTCCTTCAATCCGAGCTCTTCCAGAGAAGAGACCTTGAAATGGGAAAGCAGAAGGCGTTCGGCTTCGGCATAATCAAACGCAGACGCCTCCAGCATATTCACGCAGGCCGAGAGCTTTTCCTTCAGAAACGGGCCCAGCGGCCGCAGAAAAGCCTCGCTGCCGCAAAGAAGCAATTCCCTTGGGGAATACTTCAGCAGTTCGTTTTTGAAGGAAGAGAGCGCATCTTCCGCTTCCAGCATCGTGCCGGACAGCTCACCGGTGGAGATGTCGCAGAACACCAGCCCCACTCCGTCAGCAGTCTGATAGACGGAAGCGATATAGTTATTGCTTCCCTCTTCGAGCATACTTTGTTCCATCACCGTGCCGGGTGTGATGACACGAATGACTTCCCGGCGAACCAGTTTCTTGGTTTTGGAAGGATCTTCGGTCTGTTCGCAGATAGCCACCTTGTACCCTTTGGCGATCAGACGGGCGGCATAGGTCTCGTAGCTGTGAAAAGGGACCCCGCACATGGGAGCCCTCTCTTTCATGCCGCAGTCCTTTCCGGTCAGGGTGAGATCAAGGACCCGGGAAACGTTCACGGCGTCGTCAAAAAACATCTCGTAAAAATCCCCGACGCGAAAAAACACAATGGTGTCCGGATACTGCTGTTTGGTGGCCAGATACTGCTGCATCAGCGGGGAAAGTTCCTCTGCCATACTCTCACACCTTTCGATTCCTTACTTTTTGCGGGAGGGTCAGCCGCAGCCGCCGCAGGTGCTGCAGCTTCCGGTGCAGGAAGGAGTCAGGTCGGCGGTGTCGGGGTCTTCCCCTTCCGCAGACTTGCGAATGATGGTCAGCACCCGGTTGAGCAGGGCGTCAAAACGATCCTTCGCTTCATTATAGCCGATCATGCTCTGATTGGACATGATCTTTGCATAGCTGGTGTGCATCTCTTCCTCTAACTGCTTCAGGACGTTAATGTCCCGTTCCCCGTCCGGTTTTGTAGCTTCATCGGACAAAGAGGTCCGGATCCGGTTGAATTCCGTAATGAGATCCTGCAGTTCCTGATCATCGTCAGCGATCTGCTTGGCAATCTGATAACCGTGATACACATCGTCCTGCTGAAACAGATGGCCAATCTCACGGGAAAGTCCGATAATGTCTTTATCATCCATGATTGATTCCTCCAGATTCTTTCATTTCCCCAAAAAGGAGCGATACTATTGTAACAAATTATCAGATAAATGTCAAACCGCCAGCGGCAGCGGCGGCGCCAGCGTGACGCTGGACCCGGGTCTGGGGGAGTGCCCCCAGACCCCCCTTCCGGGGCTTGCACCTGAAGAAGACGCTAAAATTCTTGCAAAGGAAAGCAAAGTTTCCGTCCACCCTTTTCAAACCAGCGTGACGCTGGACCCGGGTCTGGGGGAGTGCCCCCAGGCCCCCCTTCCGGGGCTTGAACCT
>CACYCG010000095.1 GCA_902772855.1 uncultured Ruminococcus sp. | reverse complement strand
CGGAGACGGAGGGATTCGAACCCTCGAGCCCTTTCGGGCTAACGCATTTCGAGTGCGCCCCGTTATGACCACTTCGATACGTCTCCACAGCAACGGTATTATTCTACCATCTTTTTCTTAAAAAGTCAAGCGCCGGCAGCGCCCCTTTTTCGGTGCTCTCCTTCTCCCCGGCCTTTTCTTTCCGGAAGGCTTCCCGCCAGACGCCGGGGGCTTCCGGGAGATCCTCTGCTTTCGTTCCTCCGGGGACGGCCGTTTTTTTCCTGACGCCGGAGGTTCTTCAGGTTTTAGGGTGCCTGCTTCTGATGTGACTGACCGTCATGACGATGAACATCACCGCCGAACGAATCCCCACCAGAGAAGCGATAACGCCCAGCAATAACAGCAGCAGCGCCAGCACGGAACGGCCTTCCAGCAAATAAAAGATCAGCGCCATCGCCGTCAGCGGAAGGCCCGTGGATAGGGGAATGACGATAGAAGAAACCTTGTATTTCATCTTCCCCACCGGCGTGCGCTCTTCGTCCTCGGCAATTTCTTCCGGGGTGCGGTTTGATTTGCGCCGAGCGGTCAGGATCGTGTAGGGGCCGATCACTAAAAACGGAATGGACGCCAGCATCATCAGCCAGCCGCCGTAAATCATGGTGGGAGTTTTGATGTCTTCCGGGTGATGCTTGTCCGCTAAGATCCGCACTTCGTTCCCGATCTGCCAGGAGGCTTCATATTGGTGCAGCGGGATGCTTTCATACTGGGTGCCGTTGAGCTCATAGCGCACCAGCGTCAGCGTATAGCCGCCCACCTCTGCATCCGGATCTTCGCAGACAAACCCGGTGATCACCGACGTCGCCGGCTGAAGATTCCACGGGAGCTGCTGCCGAGCGGTGAAAAATATTCCCAGCGCAAGCAGCGCTATCCCGGACAGCACCAGCAGCAATCGCCCGAATCGTCCAAGGTTCGACGTTGGTTCCATTCTTCTCCTCTCCTCTCATCCTGCCTGTCTTTGCTTAGTCTCCCCCGCTTTTGGGGTAGGCGTTGATCATCAGGGTATGCGTGAGCGCCACGCTGAAGGTTTCCACCGTATAGCGCCCGTCGGATACGCTTTGCAGATACTGCTGCGCCAGCTCCTGCAGTTTGCCGGCAATATGCTGATAGTCCTTCTTTTCCTCAAACCGAATGCTGACATATTCGATCTTTTCGTCCTGAAAGGACGCTTCCAGAATGTCCAGCACCCTTGCTTCCAGCGGCTCGTCCTTCCCGATATAGGTATGGCTGAGCCGGTGATAGTTTTTGTCCATGCTGGTGCAGGGCGGGACGCCGAGGATCTGATAGATCGTTCCCACTTCCCGGTTTTCGGCGATCACCGTATCATCGACATTGAAATACCCATAGGTCGGGCGGTATTCATCGGATTCTTTCTGCCGCACATGGTCAACCGTCAGGTCAAGATGATAATACTCCCCGTCTATCCGGACAATATTCCAGGAATGGTCGGCATACAGCGCCGTCGGGTCCCAATACTGCGGGCCGGACACGCACAGGCATTCCAGCCCCGCCCGGCGGGCGCACCACATGAAGGTTTTGCAAAAACCTTCGCGGCGGCCCCGGTGCTGTATCAGCGTTCCGTACAAAGAACCGGCCAGGGAATACGGCTCATCATACACGGCATTTTTCAGGATCCGGTCGTAAATGGTTTTTTCCTTGTCGTAATCCGACATTCCTTCGGTTTCGGCGACAATATCCCGCACCGCCGCTTCCACCTCCTGCCACCCGGATGCGTATTCCTCGGGGGTCATACAGTACACCAGCCGCACGCCGAACACCAGCGCCTTTTCGTTATAATGCGGATAATAATCCCCGCTGACGTGGATCAGCTCGGGACAGTCGTAATTAAGCAGGAACATCAGCGTGGTGATTTGCTCCTCCCGCAGAGGGGTTTCAAAAGACACTTCCTCCTGATGCTCCAGCGCCGCCTGATACAAAACGATAAACGGCTCCAGCAGGTCATCGTCCAGTTTCTGCACAAAATACTTATCCTGATAATCGGGAATGATCCGGATATCCGGTTTTGGTTTTGCAGAGCTTTCCGGCAGGGAAACCGTCTGAACAGAAGCGGGGACAGACTCCTTTCCTTCCGGCGCAGCAGAAGAGCCCTCCGGCTCCTGCTGCCGGCTGCATCCGCACAGCAGCAGGAAGCAGGCCATCAAAAGGGCGGTGATCTGTTTTTTCATTCCGTATCGTTCCTTTCCCATCTTGTCGACGCTGCGGGCTGTCTGACGTTGTTTTAAGGGGCAGCCGATTTTGCTCCGTGTGAAAACAGGAGTCTGCGTTCATCCTGCCCGAAGGACCCGGCCTTCCCGGGGCTCAGGCGTAGGGGTCGTCTTCTGCGGGGTCGTATTCCTCTTCCTTCCCCACTCCGCCGCCGTGGAAGGGGTCTTCTCCGCCGTTGCGGATAAGCGCTGCCAAGGCGGGATCCACCTGATAATCCGTTGCCTGTCCCCGGAAGGTATCGTCCCCGCCGTTGCGGATCAGTGCCGCCAGAGCAGGATCCACCTGATAATCATCGGCACTGGTCCGGAAAGCGTCATCGGTGCCCTTGCGAATGATGGAGGAAAGATCGGTCGGGCCCAGATCGACCGGACCGGCCGGCTTTCGCTGCGGTTCATCCCGCTTGACCGGGATATTCGGCGGAGGAGCGGCCCCCACCGACAAGCCGTTCATGCCCTCATCCCGTTTGACCGGGATATTCGGGGCGGGCGCCGTCATCGACAGGCCGTTCATGCCTTCATCCCGCTTGACCGGGATATTCGGGGCGGGCGCCGTCATCGACAGGCCGTTCGTGCCCTCATCCCGTTTGACCGGGATATTCGGGGCGGGAGCAGGATTTTTTATCGAAACAGGGCGGGAGACAGCTTTTTCCTTGGAAAGCGTAACCGGCCTGCTCTGCATTTCCATCGGGACTTGTGCGGGTGCGCCATAGGAAGCGGGGGCCTGTGCCCGGTATGCCTGCGGGGCATTTTCCTGTGCGTCAGAGCGGTAGGCAGGACCCTGTCCGGGCGCGCCGTAGGAAGCGGGGGCCTGTGCCCGGTATGCCTGCGGGGCATTTTCCTGTGCGTCCGCACCGTAGGCGGGACCCTGTCCGGGTGCGCCATAGGAAGCGGGGGCCTGTGCCCGGTATGCCTGCGGAGCATTTTCCTGTGCGTCCGCACGGTAGGCGGGACCCTGACCGGGTGCGCCGTAGGAAGCGGGAGACTGTGCCCGGTATGCCTGCGGGGCATTTTCCTGTGCGT
>CACYCG010000094.1 GCA_902772855.1 uncultured Ruminococcus sp. | reverse complement strand
TGGACCGAAACTTTGCTTTCCTTTGCAAGACTTTTAGCGTTTTCTTTAGGTTCAAGCCCCGGAAGGGGGGTCTGGGGGCACTCCCCCAGACCCGGGTCCAGCGTCACGCTGGCTGGGGGCACTCCCCCAGATACGGGGTCCAGCGCCGCCGCTGGCTCCGGCGGTCATCACACAATGCACCTCGAGCGGAAGGCGTCAGCGAGAGGCGTTTCTATGGTTTTTGCTCATTTTCGTCTTCTTACCTCCGGCATTTCTATGAAAATTGCCCTGTTTATTTCCTTAAAACCATAAAAAATTGCCAAAATAGGGCGAAATAGGCCTCTGATGTTGTAAATTGACTTGTAATTATCGAAAGACTATGGTAAAATGCAGTTAAAGAAGGAGCGTTTTTGTTCGGATGACCCCCGGAATCCTCCTCTTTACCCTATCCAAAACGCTTTCTATTCTGTCATCATACTTCCAAGCACCATATTCAAAACTAACTCTATTAAGGGGGATTATTATGTTTTGGGAAAGATTCTACACTCTCTGTCAGCGCATCGGGAAAAAGCCGAATCCGGTCGGAAAGGAAATCGGACTGTCTTCCGGCATTATCAGTAAATGGAAATCCGGGGGGATCCCCAATGGAGAAACCCTGATGAAGCTGTCCAGCTATTTTCATGTGTCGGTCGATTATTTGCTGGGGCTCAGCGATACGGTCGAGATCGAGGACCAGATCCATGAGGAATCCACATCGAGCGAAGCCATGCGCCGGAAGGTCATGAATAATATGGAACGGCTGAACGATCAGGGGATGTGCTGCCTGGCGGATTATTCGGATTATCTGGTGGGACGCACCCGGTACTGTGCCCTGCCCCGCAAACTGAATCAGCCGGAGGATCAGACGGATCTCCCGACAGAGTGAACGCTCTCCGCATAAAAACAGAGTATAGCTCTCCAAAGAAGAGGGCTATACTCTTTTTTTGCTGTCTGCCCTCCGGCCGGTCAGGAGGTGGGAGGCGGAAGGGTTTCCCGGCTGAAACGGCGGGCGTGGATTCGGTCCGAAACGCCTCCGATCACGGCGAACACCACCAATACCGCCGCATTGACGATGACAATGCTGGCCCCGGTCGGGGTGGAATACAGATAGGAGATCACCAGCCCGATAAAAAAGCTCACCGAAGAAACCAGCGCCGAGCTGATAACCACGCTTTTGAAATGACGGAACACCCGCATGGACGTGATGGCGGGAAAAATGATCAGGCTGGAGATGAGCATGGACCCCATCAGCTTCATGCCGACCACAATGGTCAGAGCGGTCAGCAGGGCGATGATCATGGTATAGACTCCGGCATGGGTGCCGGTCGCCTTGGCGAAGTTTTCGTCAAAGGTGACGGCGAAAATCTTATTGTAAAACAGCACATACAGGATCAGCACGATCACCGACAAGCCCACGCACATGACAATATCTTTTTCCGAAATGGAAAGGATGCTGCCAAACAGATAGCTGTTGATGTCGGTGTTCATGCCGGTGGACAGGGTGGCCACGGTAATGCCCACGGCGAGCGCTCCGGTGGAGATCAGGGCGATGGCGGAATCCCCTTTGATGCGGCTGTTTTCACTGATGCGAAGAAGCAGAAACGCCGAAACAATGACAATGGGCATGGCAAATTCGAGCGGTGCAAAATTGGCAGCGGAGGCGATCGCCAGGGCTCCAAAGCCAACGTGGGACAGACCGTCCCCGATCATGGAATAGCGCTTGAGCACCAGGCTCACCCCGAGAAGGGCCGCGCACAGGGACACCAGCAGTCCCCCCACCAGCGCACGAACCATAAAATCATATTGAAACATTTCCATTATCTGATTGAAGACCCACATATTGTTTCCTCCTGTTCACGGCTCTCCGGCAAAAAACATCCTTCCCACCGGGCTGACGCGGTACTCCTCGGTGGTGCCGAAAAAGCTGCTGGTCCGGTTGAGGTGAAGGATATGATCGGCATATTTCACTGCCGCCGCAATATCATGGGACACCATGATAATGGTGATTCCCTCCTGATGATTGAGTTCCGAGATCAGCCGGTACATTTCCTCCGTTACGATGGGGTCCAGCCCGGTGACTGGTTCATCGAGGAGGATCAGCCGCCTGCCGGCGCAAAGCGCACGGGCCAGCAGCACCCGCTGCTGCTGGCCTCCGGAAAGATCCCGGTAGCTGCGGTTCATCAGGCTTTCGATCCCGAGGCGGCGGATGTTGTCGTGGGCGATCATCTTATCCTCTTTGGCATAAAACGGGCGGAATCCACGGCTGTTCAGGCGGCCGGACAGCACCACCTCAAACACACTGGCGGGAAAATCCTTCTGCGCCGGCGTCTGCTGGGGCAGATAGCCGATATCATTGGCCCGAAGCCCGCCGCCCCGGCGGATGGTTCCTTCCGCCGGAGATTTCAGCCCTAAAAGCCCTTTGACAAGCGTGCTTTTTCCGGAGCCGTTTTCTCCGACAATGCACAGATAATCCCCTTCGCACACCTGAAAACTGAGATGCCGGAGCACACCGGTGTTTTCATAAGAAAACGAAAGGTTTTCGCAGGTAAGTAATGCTTCCATGTCAGGACAGCGCCTCCTTGAGATGCTCCACGTTTTTCTGCATGAGCTGCACATAGGTCACGCCCTGCTCAAACGCTTCTTTGCTGACGTTGTGGCAGGAATGGAATTCCAGTTTTTTCGCACCCGTACTTTCACAGATGGTATCCGCTACCTTTCCGCTGGAAAACTCAATGGTGAACACCACCGGGATCTTCTCCGAACGCACCTTGTCGATCAGGAATCCGATGGTAGAGGCGCTCGGCTCGGTTTCGGCGGAACAGCCGGGAAAGGCCGCATAATACGTCAGGCCGTAGGCATCGGCAAAATAGCGGAACGGAAAACGATCTCCAAACACAAGGGTCTTGCGGGCTGCTTTCTCCACAACTTCCTGAAAGGAAGCGTCTATCTTCTCCAGCTCTTTTCCAAGGGCATCGCTGTTTTTCCGGATAGTTTCCTTTTTTTCCGGGGCCAGTTCCAGCAGGGTCTGTGTGATTTTTTCCACGATTTTTTCGGCGTTTTTGGGGGAAGTCCAGACGTGCTCGTCATATTCTTCCTCTTCCCCTTCTTCTTCCTCCGGCGTCATTCCCTCCACGGTTTCCTCTTTTACCGTTTCCACGCAGTCCATCAGGGCGATCACCCGTTTCGGCTGCTGCCCGGAGGAAAGCAGATCCCGCACCCATTCGTCCGATTCTCCTCCAACGTAGATAAACAGGTCGCAGCTCCGGATGCGGATCATATCCTGCGGGCTGGGGTCGTAGCTGTGGCTTTCGGTGCCGGGTTTGAGGAGCATCGAAACGTCTGCGAAGTCTTTCCCCACCTCCCGTGCAAAATCATAGGCCGGAAAGATCGTTGTCACGATTTTCACAGCCGCTTCGCAGGATGATTCTCTCCCGGCCGGTTCGCAGGCGCACAGGCACAGCGCCAGCATCAGCACCGCCATTCCCACGGCCCCTGCACGGTGGAAGAGTGTTTTTTTCATTTTCTTTTTCATTCTTCTTCAGCTCCTTCTTGTTCCCGGCACTCCCGGCACTGCCCGTAAAACACCGTTCGGTATAAATCGACCGCAAAGCCGTGATCCTCCAGCAGATGGTCAAACGTCTGCATGGCATGGCTGCATTCCAGGTGGATCAGGCGGCCGCATTTTTCACATTTCAGGTGGAAATGCTCCCGGCACTGACCGTCCAACCGGGCGTACTGATAGCAGGCGGAGGTGGTGCCGTCAACGGTATATTTCCGCACCTCCCCGCTTTCCAGCAGGCGGTCTAAGTGGCGGTAGATCGTCGCCACCCCGACATGGGTCCCGGTCTGGTCAAGATGGTCGGAGATCATAGCGGCGGTGACGTGGGCGTTTTCGTTTCGCTTCAAAAACTCTAAAATCGCCATGCGCTGTTTCGTTTTATATCCCTCGGAATGGTTCATCTTCCTGCACACCTTCTGTTATCAATTTGAAAACAGTTTTCATTTTACACCACCCGCCCTCATTTGTCAAGCCAGCGTGACGCTGGCAGCTCTATGAATAACGAATAACGAATAATGAATAGTGAGTAATAATCTCACGCTCGAGGTTTTCCTTCTGGTTTTGGCTTTCGGAGGTTGGCGCTTTTTCGTAAAGTTCAAGCCCCGGAAGGGGGTCCGGGGGAGAATCCCCCGGCTACGGGGTGCAGCGCCGCCGCTGCCGCTGGTTTGCTTCTTTCGAAGAGGATCTTCTCCGTATAAAGGGCAGCTTCCTCTCCTCGGGCAGCTCCCCGGCGTTTCTTCGTCGCCGGGCGAAGGGTGGAAGGGACCGCTCTCCTTTACCGTTCGTCTTCTGT
>CACYCG010000093.1 GCA_902772855.1 uncultured Ruminococcus sp. | reverse complement strand
GTCAGCCCCGTGCAGAAGGCAAACACGCCTCTTCCAAAGCTCCTCACACTGCCGGGGATGGTGACGGCGGTCAGGCTTTCGCAAAACCCAAACGCATATTCTCCAATGCTCGTCACGCTGTTTGGAATGGTAACGGAGGTAAGACATTTGCAGTCGTAAAACGCATTATCCCCAATGCTCGTCACGCTGCTCGGGATGGTAACAGAGAGGAGCGGAGAATAACAATAAAACGCTTCCTCTCCGATCGCCGTCACTGGAAGCCCATCAATTTCTGAGGGGATGATGACGTTTTTTTCGTCTCCATAATACTTGGTGATCGTCACCTTTTCATCGTTGATCGAACATTCATAATCATAATACGTTATCGCCTGCGCCGTAACGGAAACCGGACTTCCCGGCAGCAGTACGGAGGCAAAGGCACTCAGAGCCAGCACCCCGGACAGAGCCGCCGCCCCCATGCGTCGGAGCAAAACTCCTTTCGTCCCGTTTTTCATCCTGCATCATCCTTTCGTCCGTTCGTATTGTTTCAGGTCATCATCCTACAGCTTCATTATACGGTTTTTTTCAGAATGCGTCAAGAAAAAACCAGTATCCAAAGCAAGGGGAACCCGTTTTTGAAAAAAGGCCGCCGAGCCCGATTGCCCCGGTGTTCTTCTTCTGACGAACCTTCTGAAATATGTTCCGGAAATGGTTTTGCCCTGCGTTCTCCCCCTTCCAAAACCGCCAATAGAAAAGCCCTGCCGCAGAAACGGCAGGGGCTTTGTTTTCATTCATTACTATTTTCTTCGCTCTGTGCAGGCGCTGTTTCCCCTGCCTCCTGAGCTGTTTCTGTCTTTTCAAACTTGTATATTCTGAAAATGATCACAGCAAATACGACGACCACGGCCGCAAGCGCTGTCTCAACGGCATACAGCGGAACGGTCTTTGAAAGAAGCACGGTTCCCGCATCCACAAGGAAATGGATCAGAACAGCGATCCCATAAAGCACAGGCTTTCTCTCCTTCACGGCTCGATAGACCACATAGGATAAACATACCTGCAGGAAAAGGGCCAGTATACGCTCCATCAGCGATACGATGAACATATAGGAAGGCGTCGTCCACAAAACAGAAAGCTGATCTGCGGTTTGCTGTATCAGAGCTTCATCCATCCCCGCCAGTGACGCTTCAAACGCTCCCGTGTTTATCATAACAGCGGTAACGATATAGGAAACATAATTGATCCCGATCAGAAGCAGCATTTCCGTACAGCCGTAACCGATCCCGAACATAACGGCGTTTTCTTTTTTCAGGCTCTTCTTCATCAGAAAGCGCATGGAGAGCAGCCTGCCTGTTTCCTCGAACAGCCCGGCGGCCAATCCCCCGTAGATGGCATAGAACCACATATTCATAAAGGTATCCTTCCCTGCGGCGGCAAGCACGATGTTGTGAAGGATGGATTCAAGGATAAGTGCAAAGACAATGAACGTCCCCGCACCGATAACAGCGGGCATGATATCGCCCTTTGTCTTTTTTTTGAAAAAAATCAGAGCACCGGCTGTGATGAGGATGATCAGCAAAACAGCCGCAGCCATGGAGAGGATCGTTTCGGCAGGAACAGTATGAAACATCTCATTCGCCTCCTTTTTTCAGTTCGTCTTTATAAACGATATAGGAATACACTGTGAGAAGGATCGCACTCGCTGTCACGACCCCCAGAAGGCAGGGAACGGCGGCTTCTGGGGGAACAAAGACCGACGAAACGATCACCGCTGCGCCCATGATCATCATTGTAAAGCCGCCGAAACGGTTGCTTTTCATCCAGGTGTTGTCGTTATACAGACTCCACGTTGTTCTCAGACCAATGAGCCCGTTCTTTTTTGTTTTCGGCATAAAGTTTCCGATTACTATGAACAGTATCCCCGTAAGCACGCAGGCTGCTTTTATGATCAGCGAGCCGCTGTCTTCTGATGACGCATCGAAGATACTATAGAGAATAAAGCCGTACAGAACGTCTATAACAGAAACAATACATATCCCAACGATCAACAGGACCTTTATGTTCGCCCGTGTCTGGATCTGTTTCTTTTCATCGCCGGCCGTTTTTGCTTGTTTTTCAAGCAGGGCAAGGATGATCTGAAAAAGAAGCGGGATCAGCATAAATACAAGTGAAAGGAGAACAAGATTGTATTTTGAACCCCAGACATCGGGGCGGCCGTCTATACCGAAATGAACCGGTACGGAATCAGGCAGATAGCTTAGCAGCATGACAGACGCCGCTAATGGCAAAGCGCCAAGCAGCCAGATAATGATTTTCATTACTCTCCACCTCCGAATTGTTTCACCCAAAGAATAAGCTCTTCCAGAACAGAAGTATTTAACTCATAATAAATGAAGTTTTTGCTTTTATACTCTGTTACAAGATCAGCCTGTTTCAAAAGCCTGAGATGATAGGATAAGGCCGCAGGGGTAACGTTCAGCCTTTCGGATATTTCTCCTGCGCTCATTTTCCCATTTTTCAGCATAACGAGAATATCCCGTCTTTGCTTATCGGACAGCACCTTGAATAGTCCTGCTTCGCTCACCCGCATCACCTACTTAAAAATTATTTTAAGTAGATTATAGCACAGGCCCTTCCTGCTGTCAACGGGTATTTCAAAAATATTTTAAGTACTTTTTTCTTCCCGGACGGACATCGGTTCCGCCGGGAGGCTTTTGCAAGACTTTCGGCGTCTTCTTCAGGCGCAAGCCCCGGATGGGGAGCCGGGGGCACTCCCCCAGAACCGGGGTCCAGCGCCGCCGCTGGCCGCCGCTGGTTGGCAAGACTTTAAGCGTCTTTGTTAGATGCAAGCCCCGGATGGGGGGTCTGGGGGCACTCCCCCAGAACCGGGGTCCAGCGCCGCCGCTGGCCAAGGAATCTGATTGACTATGGAGGAAAAATGGTGTAGAATAGAGGGGTATCGTGCCGGGCGGGAAGCGTTCGCACGAAGTCTGGACAATATAGAAGGGTTTTTGCATGAATCTGATGGAAGAAACGGCTTTGCTGCTTTCGTCGCTGTCCGTTTATCGGGGCGTGCTGCAGCGCACGGTGCCGAAGGCTTTTTACCGGCTTCTTTGCTGTTATCGGGAGGACGATCAGACGTTTTTCAGCGCATGGGGGCAGTTTGCTTCCCTGCTGTATGAGCGGGGGTATTCCAAAAACCTGACCGGCTGCCTGACAGAAGCCGCTTTATTTGATGAAAACATCTTCACCCGCTGTGCCTCGGCGGGGAAAGAAGTGCCCTTGCCCGTTCAGGAGGCCGCCTGGAGAGATGTAGAGGTTTTGAAGCAGGCGGGCGCTCTGACGCCGGAAGCGCTGCTGCAGAACCGCTTCGGACCGGAATCCCCGGAAAATCACCTCCGGCTGCCCGGCTGGTCAGCGGGAGGGGCTGTGCCGCAGGCGAACAGTCTGCGGACGCTGATGGACTATCATCGTCAGAACGGCTGCGGGATGTTTGCCCGCTACCACACCTTTTTATGGCGGGAGCACCACATTGAACCGGTGCTGCACCCGGACCCTGTCCGCCTGTCGTCTTTCTGCGGGTATGAGCCGCAGCGGGAGCGAGTGGTGAAGAACACGGTCGATTTTCTGTCCGGAAACGGCGGAAACAACTGCCTGCTGTATGGAGATATGGGAACCGGGAAATCCTCTACGGTGAAGGCCATCGCCAACTGCTATGCACCGCAGGGACTGAGAATCGTGGAGCTGCCCAAAGACCGGCTGGAGGATTTTCCCCTGTTAGTGGAGCAGATCGCCCCGATCCCGCTGCGGTTCATTGTGTTTATCGACGACCTTTCCTTTGCTCAGGACGACCCCCGTTTTGCCCAGTTGAAAGCGGTGCTTGAAGGAGGGATCGCTGCAAGGCCGGACAATACGCTGATTTACGCCACCTCCAACCGGAGGCACCTGATCCGGGAAACGTTTTCGCAGCGGGATGGCGACGAACTGCACCGCAGCGATACCATTCAGGAAAGCCTTTCGCTGTATGACCGGTTTGGTCTGACGGTGAATTATTCCCGACCGGGAAAAGAGGAATACCTGGCAATCGTCACCGCCCTGGCAGCAGAATGGGGACTTGCGATGGCGCAGGGAGAATTGGAAGGAAGAGCGGAACGCTGGGCCATTGAAAAAGGCGGCCGGTCTCCGAGAGCTGCCCGGCAGCTCATCGCCGCCCTGCTCGGCAAGCAGGAACCAGATCAAAAGGAATAAAATGGAACCGATTCAAAAGAGAAAAGGGAGAGAACTGATATGAACATCAAAAAAATCCTGACCTGCGCCCTCTCAGCGCTGCTCCTGCTGAGCGCAGGCGCCTGCAGCGCAGGGACAGGCGGAGAATACCCCGTTCGGATCGCCGGGTACGTCATTTCCGAAAAACCGGCCTCTGTGGTTTGTCTGAGCGATTCGGTGGCGGATATTCTGATTGCCTGCGGCTACGCCAATGCGATCGCAGCCAAAAGCGATGAATGCACCCAGGCCGAACTCAGCGATGTGCCCTCGGTGGGTTCCAAGGCAAACCCCAGCGTCAGCAAGCTGATGGCCTTTGCTCCGCAGATCGTTTTTGTGGACAAAACCGTTTCTCAGGACAGCCTGACCGATCTGGGAGAAAACGTGCAGGTGCTGAATATGATCACCGCTCAGACGGGGGATGAGCTTTCCATCCTGTACAGCAGCATCGGGGCTGTGATGGCGGGCGATAAGACCGGCCGAGAAAAAGCGGAAAAGCTCTCGAAATCCCTGCTGATGACACTTTCGGATCTGCAGCGGCTGGTGCCGGATAAGGACGTGGTTCCCACCGCCTGCTACCTCTATGACGAAAACGGAAAAGCCGCCTCCTCCAACAGCTTCTGCGGGAGATTGTTTGAATATGCCAAAACCATCAACGTGTGCAGCAGCGCTATGGAAGCGGAAGCTACGCTGGAAAACCTGCGCCTGAACGACCCGCAGTATATCTTCTGCGACAAGGGCGTCAAAGCAAAATTAGCCAACCACAAGGACTTGAAAAAACTGAATGCCGTCAAAAGCGGGCGGGTCTATGAAATTGAATCCACCGTTTTTGAGCGGCAGGGCGATACCATGACGGAGGTGCTTTCCTTCCTCATCGAAACCATTTATCCGGAGCTGAAAACTTCCCCGAAGGCGGTGAAAGAAGAATCGTCCGCTCCGGCCAGCGTTCCCGAAGAAAGCAGCAAGCCCGAAAGCTCCGCTCCCCCGGAGGATGCAGTGAAGGAGGATACATCGCTAACCATCACGGACGATATGTATGTGGCCTACGGCGCCCAGGGCGAAGAGGTGGAAAAGATCCAGAACCGGCTGAAAGACCTCGGATTCGGCGTTTTCCCGGACGGAACCACGGATTATTTCGGAGACCAAAGCGTGGAGGCGTACATGGCATTTGAAAGCGCCAACGGATTGGAAGCAAACGGAGAAGCCACGGCGGAAGAGCTGAGACTGCTGTTTTCCGCCGAGGTAAAAAAAGCGGCCCCTGTGGAATCGTCTGAAGAAACAGAAGGATCCCCCGCTGAAGAAATCACGGAAGAACCCGAAGAGCCTGCAGAACCCGCAGAAGAGGAAGAATAACCGCAAAAAGCAGGAGTGCCCCCCCTCGGCTCTCCTGCTTTTTGCTCCGGCTTCCCTGCTTTCCTCAAAAAGGTTCCGGAAAAGTTGGGGAGTTCAAAAAAATATCAAAAAAAATGTTGACAAACCGTCCGTTCTGTGATATTATAATCAAGCAGTCGTTTGGAGAGCCAAACGCTGAAGCCCTGGTCCGGTAGTTCAGCTGGTTAGAACGCTAGCCTGTCACGCTAGAGGTCGACGGTTCGATCCCGTTCCGGATCGCCATATGCTGGTATAGCTCAGTAGGCAGAGCGCATCCTTGGTAAGGATGAGGTCGGCAGTTCGAATCTGCCTATCAGCTCCAAGAAAATATAGTTTTTATGCGGCTTTCAAGGTTTGAGAGCCGCATAATTTTTT
>CACYCG010000092.1 GCA_902772855.1 uncultured Ruminococcus sp. | reverse complement strand
TTGGTGTAAAATATTTCTGGGATTATTTGCAATAGGCTGTCAGAAGAAGGACGCCTGAAAATCCCGGGTCCAGCGTCACGCTGGCGCCCAGCGGGTTGGTTGACTTTTGGGAGGCTGTATGGTATAATAGCAACAACAGAAAACCGGTGCGGACCGGTGAAGATTTGGAGGTTATTGATTCATGGATGACAGAGAAAAACTCTACGAGGGCCGGCAGATCCTGAATGACATCTGTGCAGCGCTTGATCAGCAGGAGCGCAAGTATACCCGCAACGACGAAAAGCTGCAGGTCACTTTCACCGCCTATGGCGAAGATATGCCCATTGATTTCAAGTTCATCGTTCACTACAAAAACCAGGCAGTGCGCCTGCTGGGATATCTCCCCTTCCACGCAAAAGAAAACGTCCGCTACGATATGGCCGTAGCGGTGGCGGCGGCGAACTATGGCCTGATTCTGGGTCAGTTCGATTTTGACCTTTCCGACGGCGAGCTGCGGTACAGAATGTCCGAACGCTATGCGGACAGCCGCATCGGGTACACGGTCTATCAGAGAATGATTTCCACCTCCGTGGGCGTCATTGAGGATTATGCCGATAAACTGATGCACCTGAATAAGGGAATGATCGATCTGGAAAGATGTCTGAAGCTCATCAAAGAGGCCGATGACGCCTGACAGACTGTTTTGCCGCCCGGGAATCCCGCAAGGGACGCCGCAGGGCGGCTTTTCTCTTTGACGTGCGCCCGCAAAGCCGCCCGCGGCGGCGGATATGCTGCAGCCGGCCGCTTGCCGGAGGAGGTCGATGGTTTGGAAATAATTGCTTTTGCACTGAGAATGGCGGCCCCGCTGATCGCCGGGCTGCTGGTCATTCTTTGCTATGTTTCGCTGCACAGCGGCCGAAGGGAGGAAAAAGCGCTGATCGTGCTGCAGGATGAGCAGCATGATTTGGTGTACCCGGTGCTGTACTGGGAGAACTCCATCGGCAGGAGCCGCAGTTCGGATGTGCACTTAGAGGACCCCACGGTTTCCCGGGATCATGCGGTGCTGCTGCGGCGGGAAGCAGGATGGCTGATCACCGACACCGGCTCCCGCTCCGGCGTGCTGGTCAACGGTCAGCCCACACAGGGGCGCACCCCGGTGGGCGTGGGCGACAAGATCACCCTGGGCAGCACGCATCTGGTGCTGCGGCGCACGTCCGATATCAGCGGACAAAGCGCTCAAAGAAGCACCCTGCGCTATATCTCCGCTGCGGTGCTGGAGGCGCTGCTGCTGCTGTATCTGTCCATGATCACCGTTTCCGCTGCCCTGACCACCGGCAGCAATACCCCCGGACTGATGGGCGGGATTTTCTGTGCGGTGACGGTAGTATTCTGCTTTGTCAGCGTCAAGCTCCTGCATCGCCACAGCTTTGAACAGGAAACGCTGGCGCTGCTCATCACCGGGACCGGCATCATTCTTTCCTCCGTTCATAATGAGCGCCAATGCATGGTGCAGCTCATCGCTGCCGGGATCGGCATTTGCTTTTTCTGCTTCATGCTCTGGTTTTTAGAGGTCCCGGACCGGGTGGTCAAATGGCATCTCATCATCTCCATCCTCTCCCTTTTGCTGCTTGCTGCCGCTCTCATCTTCGGAAAAGTCCAGAACGGCGCCAAAAACTGGATCAGCCTGGGGCCGGTGTCGGTGCAGCCTTCGGAGTTTGTCAAGATCTGCTATGTCTTTGTCGGGGCCTCTACCCTCGATGTGCTGCAAACCAAAAAGAACCTGACAGAGTTCATCATCGTGTCCGCCCTGACGGTGGGGCTGCTGGCGTATATGAGCGATTTCGGCACCGCTTTGATTTTTTTCTGCACCTTCCTGATCATCGCTTTCATGCGTTCGGGGGATATACGCACCGTCATTTTAGCCCTGACCGGAGCGGGACTGGGCGCGCTGATGATTCTGTCCGTCAAGCCCTATATCGCCGACCGCTTCGCCGCCTGGGGCCACGTGTGGGAATATGCCGATTCCTCCGGCTATCAGCAGGTGCATTCCCTCATCTATTCCGCCAGCGGCGGTTTGTTCGGGGTGGGGTATTCGGAAGGGTATCTTCAGTATTTATTTGCTTCCGAAAACGATCTGGTATTCTGCCTGCTGTGCGAAGAAGCCGGCTGTCTTTTGGCGCTGATCTGTGCGGTGATCATCGGCGGGTTTGTGCTGTATGCCAGAGGAGCAGCCACCCGGAGCCGCTCCACCTTCTATTCCATCTCCGCCTGCGCCGCAGGGGGGCTTCTGGTGATCCAGACAGCGCTGAATGTTTTCGGCGTAGTGGACATCCTCCCTCTGACCGGCGTCACCTTCCCCTTTCTGAGCTACGGCGGCTCCAGCATGGTCGCCTGCTGGGGGCTGCTGGCCTTCATGAAAGCGGCAGACGAGCGGACGTATTCGCATTACAAACGACTCAAAAAGACAAAACCCGAAGAAGCGCCCGCTGCGGCGGCATAAGCAAGGAGGGATCCCGGTGTATAAAACAAGAGCCCGGTCGTTTCCGGTGCTGATGATCACATTGGCGTTTTTTGTCGGGTTGGGATGGTTTGTCTTCAATTTAGCCACGCACGGCGCCGAATGGGTCTCCCTGCCGCAAAACGGCCATTTATCGGAAAACGGCGCTCTGGAGCACGCCGGTTCCATCATCGACCGCAACGGGGTGGTGCTGGCGCACAGTGCAGGGGGAAAACGGATCTACCACGAAGATCCCGCTGTCCGGACCGCCTGCGTCCATGTGGTGGGCGATAACACCGTCAACATCACCACCGCCGTGCAGAACCTGTACCGCTCAGAGCTGACCGGCTATCACTTCGCCTTCGGGCAGGGGCTGCCGAATGAATGGAAGGAGGGCGCTTCCATCCGGCTGACCCTCGACAGCAATATGCAGACCGCCGCCTGCCGTGCCCTCGGGGACAGAAAGGGAGCGGCTGTGGTGTACAATTACCGCACCGGAGAGATCCTCTGCTTGGCGTCCACCCCCGGTTTCGACCCGGAAAACAAGCCGGAAGACATTGAAACCAACGAAGCCTATGACGGCGCTTATCTCAACCGGGCGATCTCCTCCGCCTATCCCCCCGGCTCCACCTTCAAGCTGGTCACAGCGGCGGAAGCGCTGGAGAGCATTCCCGGAGCGGAAAAGATCACCTATCACTGCGAAGCCGAAGAGGACATCGGCGGAGCGCCGGTGACCTGTTATGCCGCTTTCGGCGACGTGGATTTCAAGCACGCCCTGATGTACTCCTGCAACCTGTATTTTGCTCATTTGGCGGTCGATTTAGGCGGGGACAAAATGACCGCCCGTGCACAGCGCTGCGGCTTCAATGCCTGCCGCAGTTTTGACCGCATCACCACTGCCAAAAGCGTCTATGACGTGTCGCAGGCCTCCGTCAATGATTTAGCGTGGTCCGGGGTGGGACAGTACACCGTGCTGGAGACCCCGCTGAATATGGCGATCCGTGCAGCGGCGATCGCTGACGGCGGCACCCCGATGATGCCGTATTTAGTGGAAGAGATCCGCACCGCGGACGGCAGCGTTCAAAAGGCGCAGCACACCAGAGGCTCCTCGATGATGTCCCCCGCCACCGCCGATACCCTGAAGGAAATGATGGATTACACCGTAGCCAATTTTTACGACAAATCCGTTTTTTCCGACGTGCTTGATGTCTGCGCCAAAACCGGCACGGCAGAGGTCGGGGAAGCGGGAGAACCCCACGGCTGGATCACCGGTTTCTGCACCAGCGAAGAAGCACCCTTTGCCTTTGCGGTCATTGTGGAGCACGGAGAATCCGGATACGGCTCGGCCGTGCCGGTAGCTTCCGCCATTCTGAAAGCCTGGGAAGAAGAACAGAAAACCAACTGAAACACCTCCCCCACAGCCATCAAAGGAAAACAGAAGAACCGCCGTCCGGTCTGCACCAAAGCAGGCGGGCGGCGGTATTTTTGACCGGATGGGTCAGCCCTCGGCGGGCCGGGTGACGAGAATGGAATTGCCTTCAGCGTCGATAGCCACAATAGCCGGGAAATCCTCGACTTCAAAGCGGTAGATTGCCTCGGTGCCAAGGTCTTCGTAGGCCAGCACCTCGATGCGGCGAATGCTGTGGGAGATCAGGGCTGCGGCTCCGCCGATGGCGGCAAAATACACCGCATGGTTGCGGATCATCGCCTCCACGACTTCCTGATTCCGAGCGCCTTTGCCGATCATGCCCTTCAGCCCCAGGTCCAGCAGGGCGGGCGCATAGGCGTCCATGCGGTAGCTCGAAGTGGGACCGGCGGGGCCAACAGCGTGGCCGGGTTTGGCGGGAGCCGGGCCTACATAATAGATCACCTCTCCCTGAAGCGAAACGGGAAGGGGTTTTCCTGCCTGCAGCAATTCGGAAAGCCGCTTGTGGGCAGCGTCCCGGCCGGTGAGCAGGGAGCCGCTGAGCAAAACGCTGTCCCCGGCTTTCAGAGTGGAAATGACCTCATCGGTCAGCGGAAGCTGTATTCTGATTGCCATAGTGTCACCTCAAATCTCTGTTTCTTTATGCCGGGCGGCGTGGCAGCAGATGTTCACCGCCACCGGCATACCGGCAATATGGGTGGGGAAGGTTTCGATGTTCACGCCCAGCGCTGTATTGACCCCGCCAAGACCGGCCGGGCCAAAGCCCATGCGGTTGATGGCAGTCAGCAGCTCCTCTTCCAGAGCGGCATAGCGGGGGTCCGGATGAGCGGTGTTGATGGGGCGAAGAGTGGCTTTTTTGGCAAGCATGGCCGCTTTTTCAAACGTGCCGCCGATGCCCACGCCCACTACAATGGGCGGGCAGGGGTTCGGCCCGGCATAGGCCACGGTGTCCAGAATAAACTTCTTCACGCCCTCCAGCCCCGCAGAAGGCGTTAGCATTTTGATGGCAGACATATTTTCGCTGCCGAAGCCTTTGCAGCCCGCTACAATCCGGATCTTATCCCCGGGGACGATGGTGGTGTACACAATGGCGGGGGTATTGTCTTTTGTGTTGATGCGGTCGAACACCGGATCCTCTACGACCGATTTCCGCAGATAGCCCTCAATGTACGCCCGGCGCACGCCCTCCTGCACCGCTTCTTCAAAGCTGCCCCCGGTAATGGTCACCTTGTCGCCATACTCCACAAACAGCACCGCCATGCCGGTATCCTGACAGATCGGCACCTCTTCTTCTGCAGCGATCCGGTTGTTTTCCAACAGCTGCTCCAGCACATTCTGCCCGATAGGAGAGGTTTCCGTTTGACGGGCCTTCTCCAGAGCGCCCAGAATGTCCTCCCCGATGAAATAGTTCATCTCCATATACAGCGCCGCCACCCTCTCCGTAATCACCGCCGCTTCTATACACCTGATATCCATTTTCTCTTTTCTCCTTTCTTTTCTGGCTGCCGCCGGGGGAAACCGAAGCCGGGGGAAACCCTTTTTGAAAAAAGGGTTATCCCCCGGGACCCCTTTCCAAAAAACTTGCAGGAAAAAGCTTTTGCAAAAGAGGGCAAGTTTTCGTCCGCCTTTTTCAAAAGGCGGCAGCGTCCGGAGAGTGAGGGTCTCCGGCGGAGACCTCTGCCGAAGGCGACCGAAGGAAGTCTCCCGCGGGGACTCTCTTTGGTCGCCTGTGGGAAAGTGCCCTTGGGGTGCTGCACCCATATCCGGGGGATTTTCCCACGGATTCCCTTTTCAAAACTTTTACCTGACAAAGACGTCCAACGGCGGCGTTTCAAGTCGCCGGGAAGAACTCTCCGTATTCGCAGCCGGCCCGGTAAACGTCCATCTCATCGAGCAGCCGCAGCTCTCCATCCTGTTTTTCATAGATCCGCACCAATCCTTCGCCGGTCCCGCCGTTCCACAGCCGGTTGTGGCGCATGGAGCCGTCCGGGGCTTCGTAGCGAATGAGGAGCATATCTTTTTTCAAGCAGTGAATTTCCGTTTCCATGACGGCATCGTGGTTTTCCTGCCGCACCTTCCAGTGCGCCTGCTCCTTATCTTCGGAAAAGGAAAACTCCGTCTGCACGTTCAGCCAGAAATGCGAAAAATTGAAATCGAACTCTTTTCCTTCGTAATACAGCGCCCCCAACAGCCGGCGGTCCAGCGGGACAAAATAGATCTCCGGCCTGCCTCCGCCGATGTCAAAGACAGAGTTCTGGAGCCATTCTCCGGTTTTCCGGCTGCGAAGGCGGTTGGAAGACAGCCAGACCCAGGGGCTGGTAAAATCCCGTCCCCAGTTTTTGTCCGCATAGCCGCTGCTGTTTTCCCGGCTGACCCGGTAGCGCCGGCCGTTCCAGACAACCTCCCCTTCAAAGGCAGACTTCATGCCCTCGGCGTGCCAGTACATGGAAAAGGCTTCGGCTTCCCGCATCGCCTTATCGGCCCCATAGCCCACGTTGAAGGCAATTTGCTTGTCCACCGTCAGATCCCAGCTCATGGAACCGGCATCGCTCATCCATTCGGGGTGCGCCTCCGCCTGTTCTTTGGTGACGGTGACTTTCCCCTGCAGGTGGGTCTCTGAAGCCAGACAATCCGGAGCGGCGATCATATAGGGAACGCCCGGATGCACCACAATATCCTTCCAGGAAAAAAACCGGTGAAGCTGTGCGTGGTCCTCCCCCCAGCAGCCCGCTTTGATCATCAGGTAGGAAGGTTTTTTGCCGCTGCGGTGATTCTCTAACAACTGTCCGAGCACCGGCTCCTCCTCCGACAGCGCCGGATTGCAGAGGAAGTATTCGATAAAAAAGGCTTTGTCCTCTCCGGTCTCCTCGTCCTGCGCCGTAAAGGAATGCCACCACCAATCATAGCCGCAGTGAGCCAGCGGGCCGTGCAGCATCATGGCGTTCCGACTGATGTCATGCTGATCAAACATTCTGCTCATCCTTTCCTGTTGGCGGCGGGGCTGCAGGGACCGGCTCTGCCGCAGGAGATTCTTTTGGCAGCGCTGTGCTGCGCTTGATATGATTTCCGATGATCTCGGACACGTCGCTGATGGCGATAAAGGCAGAGGCATCCAGCGTTTTGATGATCTCTTTCAATTCGTGGATTTCAAACCGTGTCAGCACACAATACAGCACTACTTTTTTGCCGCTGACCAGTCCCTCCCCTTCCATGATGGTTACGGTCCGGCCCAGCCGCCGGTAGATCTGTTCGGAAAGTTCTTTGGCGTCATCGGTGATGATCATGGCTGCTTTCGTCTGTTCCAGTCCGCCTTCCACCAGATCGAGCACCTTTGAGGTGACGAAATAGGTCAGCAGGCTGTACATCGCCCGGTCAAAGCCGAACAGGAACCCGGCCGAAACGAAAATCAGGATATTGAACACCAGCACCGTCCGACCGACCGGCAGCTTGAACTTTTTATTCAGCAGCAGCGCCACCGTTTCCGTTCCGTCGAGGCAGCCCCCGAAGCGGATCACCAATCCAACACCGATGCCTAAAATGACCCCTCCGAAACAAACCGCAAGGAGGTATTCCTCCGTTGCATTTCCCAGCGGGGCAAACACTTCCAGAAAAACCGAAAAAACACCCATCGCCGCTGCGGATTTGAAAATAAACCGCTTTCCCATGCGGGTGGCGCCGATGAGCAGAAAAGGGACATTCAGCGCCACGGTCAGCACGCCCAGCGGGAAGCCGATGAGGTTATTCAGCATAATGCTGATACCCACGATCCCGCCGTCTAAAATCGTGCAGGGAACTAAAAACTCTTCAATAGCAAACGCAGCGATGATGGCTCCGGCAAACAGTCCCAGCCATTCAAGCAGTTCCCACAGCCACGATTTGCGCTGATCGGTCATGTTGACGCCTCCCTTTTTGCTCCCGCTCTTCGGTGTGCATTCCTCCCGATGGGGCTGCGCCGGATCAGATGCAGTCAAGCGCCTGCTGGATATCGGCGATGATATCGTCAATATATTCCAGTCCGACAGACATCCGGATCAGGTTGGGCTTGACGCCGCATTCTTCTAACTGCTGGTCGGTCATCTGACGGTGTGTGGTGCTGGCCGGGTGCAGGGCGCAGGTGCGGGCATCCGCCACATGAATCACCAGCTTGGTCAGCTTCAGGGAATCCATGAACTGCATGGCTTTCTCCCGTCCGCCTTTTACGCCAAAGGAAATGACCCCGCAGGAACCGTTCGGCATATACTTCCGGCATCTCTCATAATATTTGTTGCCGGGAAGACCGGGGTAATTCACCCAGTCGATCTTGTCGCTGCTCTCCAGGAACTTCGCCACAGCCATCGCGTTGGAACAATGCCGCTCCATCCGCAGGAACAGGGTCTCCAGTCCAAGTCCCAGCAAAAACGCATTCTGCGGGCTTTGCTGAGCGCCGTAATCCCGCATGAGGTGCGTCACGGCCTTGGTGATATAGGCCGCTTTTCCGAAGCGCTCGGCATAGACCACACCGTGATAGGATTCGTCCGGCTCGGTAAACATCGGGAACTTGCCGTTCGTCCAGTCGAAGTTTCCGCTGTCCACGATCACGCCGCCCAGCGCCACCGCATGGCCGTCCATATATTTGGTGGTGGAATGGGTGACAATATCGGCGCCCCATTCAAACGGACGGAAATTGATGGGAGTCGGGAAGGTATTATCCACGATCAGCGGCACCTGATGAGCGTGCGCCAGTTTTGCGTACAATTCCACGTCTGCTACATCCAGCGACGGATTGGAAACGCTTTCGATGAACACCGCCTTGGTGTTCTCCCGAAACGCCGCATTGATCTCCTCTTCATCGGCATCCGGGCGCACGAAGGTGAAATCAATTCCCAATTCCCGGAGGGATTTATTGAACAGGTTGAAGGTCCCCCCGTAGATCGCCGCCGCACAAACGACATGGTCGCCGGCGTGGGCAATATTGGTCACGGAGATCATGCTGGCGGCCTGACCGGACGCTGTCAGCATAGCGCCCACCCCGCCTTCGAGAGCGGCGATCCTGGCGGCTACGGCGCTGAGCGTGGGGTTGGTCAGACGGGTGTAGAAAAAGCCGTCCTCTTCCAGATCAAACAGCTTGCCGAGGGTGGCGGCGCTGTCGTATTTGAAGGTCGTGCTCTGCACGATGGGAATGACTCTCGGTTCCCCGTTTTTCGGTTCATAACCTGCCTGAAGGCATTTTGTATTGATATGATATTCCATGTTGATGACTCCTTTTATTTCCTTATTTCTTCCTGCAGCAAGGCGGACACCTGGCGGATCATCTCCTGCGACACCTCTTCGGCCGGACGATCGGCCTGAATGAGGGCGATGCGGTCCCGCTCCCGCAGGAGGTCAAACACTTCTAAAAATGCGCTGCGGACTGCTGTCTGCTGCTCGAGCGTTTCGTATATTTCCCGCCGCACCCGCCCACGGGCCAGCCGTTCCTCCCCCACTTCGGGGGGGACATCTAAAAACAGGCACAGATCCGGGCGCAGGATCTCCGGGCAGGACAGGTTCATGTCCATCACCCAGCGGCGGTCGGTCAGGCGGCCCTGATAGGCAAAGGAAGAATAATAATAGCGGTCGCAAAGCACGTCGATGCCCTGCTGCAGCACCGCTTTGATGCCGGTTTTCGGATTGGCACAGTGGGCGATGCGGTCCGCTGAAAACAGCGCCGACAATTCCTCCGCACTCCGGGGCGTCAGCCCGGCAAGGCTGTCCCGGATCAGCCCCCCCAGCGCAGAGGCGGTGGGTTCGGCGGTGACCAGCACTTGCCTTCCCTGCTCCCGCAGCCATTGTTCCAGCCTGGCCATCTGCGTTCCCTTTCCGGAACCGTCCAATCCTTCTAAAACGATAAACAGCCCTTTTTTCATAAGCACCTCATAGTCTTCGATAGCGGCGGCTGCTGCGGATGGTCAGGCAGACAAACAGCACCGTCAAAAGTGCCAGCAGAAGAGCCGCCCCGCTGTAAATCAAAAAGATCGTTTCAGGCTGGGGCTTTGTTTCGTACACCTTATGGATCGTTCGTGTATCCACATACACCCCGATCGTCTGCCCGGCGGAAACCGCCTGTTTTAATTCGATTGTCAGGTCGGAAACGCTATTCCCCTCCACTGTGTAGGAGATCTTGGCGGCATAGGTCCCCGCATGGGCATTTTGGGTGACTTCCTGCACCTGCGCCTGCACCGGCTGTACATTCAGCATCAGCAGGACGCTTTCACGGCCGTTATAGGCGAGCAGGGTCATCACAACGCAGCCCGCCAGCGCAAAAACCGCCAGCGCTGCGCTGCAGGCGATGGCATCGGAGAGTTTCTTTTTCTCCTCCGTTCGCCTGACAAAATCGGGATCCGACTCCTGCGCCTGTTTCTCCCGTTCCCGCAGAATGGCACGGACCTCACTTGGGGGCACCTGAAATTGGAGGTAGGCTTCATTGTCTGTTTTCCAGGAATGATAGCACCCCAGCATGATCAGAAACGCAAAAGCGAACATCCCCAAAAACATCAGGCCGTACCCCAGCGGCCCGATGGAATAATACCCCATTATGACCACATAGATCTCGGACGGTTTTTCCGGGTTGACAGAGATCGTGACCTTGTCTCCATGAACCAACTGTTTGTACTCGTCATATTCCTTCTGGTACATGGTCGGCAGGGGCATACTGTGATAATTCATGCCGTTATAGGTATAATTCACTCGGACGTAATAGCGGTCATGGTCTTCCGAATGGGTAAAGCGGGTGAAATCGATCTGAGCTTCGACCCGGTCGCCGCTTTCCAGTATGATCCGGCTGCGGCTGGTTTGATAGATGATGGCGTCGACCACGACTAAAATGCCGTACATCACTGCCATAGCGACAAAGATAGCGATAAAGATCCGAAACGGAAATGTTTCCGGATGGGATTTGCGAAACGTTTCCCTTCTTCCGGATTCTTCCCAATCCTTCATCGTCACTTTTCCTAAATCATTTGTTGCCGCCATCACATCACCTCCCGGTAACAAAAAAACAGGCTTTGCATAAGCGTAAGCCTACACAAAGCCTGTCACAGTACGTTATTTGCGAAACCAGATCTTATTCGTAGATCTTGGAAACAACGCCCGAACCTACGGTGTGGCCGCCCTCACGGATAGCGAAGCGCAGACCCTCTTCCATAGCGATCGGCTTGATCAGCTCCACGTTCATGTCAACGTTATCGCCGGGCATACACATATCGGTGCCTTCGGGCAGGTTGATAACGCCGGTAACGTCGGTGGTTCTGAAATAGAACTGAGGACGATAGTTGCTGAAGAACGGAGTGGAACGGCCGCCTTCGTCCTTGGTCAGTACATAAACATGGCCCTGGAACTTGGTGTGGGGATGAACAGAACCGGGTTTAGCCAGAACCTGACCACGCTCGATCTCGTTCTTCTGAACGCCACGCAGCAGCACGCCGATGTTATCGCCAGCCTCAGCGAAGTCCAGCGTCTTTCTGAACATTTCCAGACCGGTAACAACGGACTTTCTCTTTTCTTCTTCCAGACCAACGATCTCAACTTCTTCGCCGGTCTTGATCTGACCTCTTTCCACTCTGCCGGTAGCAACGGTGCCGCGGCCGGAAATGGTGAAGACGTCTTCAACAGGCATCAGGAAGGGCTTGTCGGTGGTTCTTTCGGGAGTGGGGATATATTCATCCACAGCAGCCATCAGTTCATGGATGCACTTGTACTCCGGAGCGTTGGTGTCCTTGCTGTCGGAGGACAGAGCCTGATAAGCGGAGCCACGAACGATCGGAATATCGTCGCCCGGGAATTCATACTCGCTGAGCAGTTCACGAATCTCCATCTCAACCAGATCGAGGAGCTCTTCGTCATCGACTTGGTCGGTCTTGTTCATGAACACAACGATATAGGGCACGCCAACCTGACGGGAGAGAAGGATGTGCTCTCTGGTCTGGGGCATCGGGCCATCAGCAGCGGATACAACGAGGATAGCGCCGTCCATCTGAGCAGCACCGGTGATCATGTTCTTCACATAGTCAGCATGGCCGGGGCAGTCAACGTGAGCATAGTGACGGTTAGCGGTCTCATACTCAACGTGAGCGGTGTTGATCGTGATACCACGAGCTCTTTCTTCCGGAGCCTTATCGATATCGCCGTAAGCCTCATACTGTGCC
>CACYCG010000091.1 GCA_902772855.1 uncultured Ruminococcus sp. | reverse complement strand
CCTGTATACTATGGAATAGCGAAGAAACCATAAGCGCATGGACATACGGCGGGAAGGGAGAGAGGAAGATGAGAAGAAAATGTGCTTGCCTGCATGGGCTGCCGGCGCTGAGCATTGGATTGCTCATGGGGGTGCTGCTGCCCCGGACGTGGCTGGCGGTGGCGGCGATCGTGCTGCTGACGGTGGTTTCCTTTGCGGTCCGGTGGGGCCATATCTGCTGACAGGAGGGGTTTTGGTGATGAAGATCGTAGTGGTGGATCGTCCGAAATTCTGGGGGTTCTTTCTTCGGAAAATGTTTCATATCTGAGAGGCGTACAAAAAGAAGACTGCCCTGCCCTTGTCGACCCGGACAAGGGCATTTTCCTTTTCCACGGTATTGCTCACCCCGATGGGCAGCAGGGAGGACAGGCGCAGCGCTTCGCCGTTGTAGGCAAACCCCCGCAGGGTGACGAAGGCTTCCTCACAGCCGAACGGGAAGATCCCGAAGCCATCCCCCGGGCAGCCCTTCCATTCCTCCTGCTGCCCGGAAGAAAGCGCCTGCACCCGCAGCCCCTGTTCGGCGGCAGCGGCCCGGGCGCTGTTTTCCGCCAAAAACGCCAGCACGCTGAGGTTGGCAAAGCTGTGGTCCCACCGGCCGCCCGTCATGCCCAGCAGGAGAAAGTCCCGGAACCCCTCCTGAAGACAAAGCCGGGCGGCAAACAGCGTATCGGTGTCGTCTTTGCGGGTGGGCAGGTAGATGATGCGCTCGCAAAAACCCGCCGGGGGCGGGGGAGAAGAATCAAAATCTCCGACGATCCACCGGGGGGCAGCCCCGGCTTTTTGGGCTATGACCCAGCCTCCGTCGGCGCAGACGATGCAGTCGTCCGGCAAAAGCTGCGAGCGGATCCAGCCGGGGTCGGCTGCGGGGGAAGCGCCGATGAGGACGCAGCGGGGAGAAGACATGGACAGCACTCCTTTTTTTCGGGAAATGAAAACGGGCTGTGAAGAAAGATTCCTCACAGCCCGATCGCCTTCAGCGGATTATTCTTCACTTTCCAACAAACCGGCCTGTTCCATATTGTACAGGTGTTCATCGTTGGTTGTGGCATAATAAGCCACAGCGGGTTCGTCTGCGGTGGCCGCCTTATGGCAGAAGTAGTAGTAATCGGTGTCGGCGGGATCGACCGCTGCCTGAATCGCCATCAGACCCGGGTTGCAGATGGGACCGGCCGGGAGACCGGGGTAGAGGTAGGTGCTGTAGCGGCTGTTGTAGGTTTTGCGCTGCGCCGCCGGAACCTGCTCCTGGGTCTTGTACGGATAGAAAACGGTGGAATCAAGCTGCAGCAGCAGGAAGCCGCCTTCGCCGAATTCATTCACGCCGCCGTCCTCCGCCGTAGCCAGACGATTGTGCAGAACAGAGGAAACATTGAACATATCCTCCTGATCGGCCGCTTCCGCCTGGATCAGAGAAGCCATGGTGATAACGTCTTCCATCGTCATGCCCATTTTTTCGGTCCGTTCGGCGATCGTCTGCTTTTTCTCGTTCTGTTCAAAGCGGATCTTGGTCAGATACAGTTTGCGGCGATAGTTGGCTAAGAACTTTCTCACCACAGAGGACACATCTTCTCCCACATAGAACTGATAGGTATCCGGGAAGAGGTAGCCTTCCAGACGATAATAGCGTTTGGAAGCGTTTTTAATGCCCCCGAGGAATTCGTAATCTTCGTCAAAATCGGTGGTATTGATCTTTTTGAGGAAGTCATCTGTGGAGCAGACCTTGTTTTCCTCCAGCGCCTTGGCATATTCCAGCACCGACCAGCCTTCACTGAAGCGAATGGTCACCACATCGGTCCGGTTCATATCGGACTGCATATAGTTGATCAATGCCTGATAATCTTTGTTGGTCTTAATATCAAACGTTCCCTGCGTAAAACCGCCGGTGGATTTGGTCAGGGTGGCATACAGCTTGAAAAAGTTCGGGCTGGAGATGACCTTATTGGAATAGAGAATATCGGTGATCTGCTCAATGGTGGCATTTTTGGGAAGGGTGATGGACACCGTGTGTTCTTCCTCCCGTCCCACGGCGAACATATCGTTGATGCCCACCAGCAGGTATTCGGCTATCATAATGGAAACGAACAGCAGCATGACCATCCAGATCGTCCGGAACACCCGCCGGTTTCGTCTGGCTTTCATGCGGCGGCGGCGGCGGTCGGTCCGCTTGGCCGCCCACATCTGTGTGCGGGGAATCTTGACTTCCCCGGACGTATTGCTGCTGTAAATATCCACAGAAGCCGAGCTTTCCTGCGGGTGATGCCCCACAGGGATCCGCTGCCGACCGGTTTCAACGGCCGGTGCGGGAGGTTCCGGTTCCGGCAAGGGCGCCGGTGCTTCCGGTTCTGCCGGGACCGGTTCGTCCATCGGTTCCAGATCTCCAAAATGGATAGCAAAGCTCTCGATCTTCTGCTGCCGCTTTTTATCCAGTTCATCGCTCATTCGGTTATCCCACCTTACTTTTCATACATGATTCGTTTTATGCTTCCTGCCTTCGGGCGGCCGTGCATCCGTTTTCCGTCAGCAAAAAATCCACAGACAGGTCATAGTCATCTATCGGGAGGGAAGACTCCACAAAGCCTTCGTAGCAAAGCCCCACCGATATGCCCGGAAACCGGGGCAAAAACCGGTCGTAAAACCCTTTTCCAAAGCCCAGGCGAAACCCGTCCCGGGTGAAAGCCAGCCCGGGCACCAGACAAAGAATGTCGTCCCTTTCGACCGGGAACAGGGCGCAGCGTTCCCGGTCGGGTTCGGGAAGGCCATAATAGCCCGGGCGCAGGTCGGACAGGGAGGTGATGCGGTAAAAATCCATTTCACAGCTTTCCGGGCGGCAAAAAGGCACCGCCGCCGGGATCCTTTGCTGCAGGCAGAACTGCAGGAACGCTTTCGTAGAAACCTCCAGCCGGTCATCGGACACATAGGTGAGCACCCCGGAAAAACGGTGCTCTTCCGCAAAGCGCTGCAGATGCCCGGCAACGGCAGCGTCCAGCCGGTTTTTTTCCGCCCGGTCCATTTCCAGACGCCTTTTTCGGAGGAGGAGCCGCAAAAGCTGTTTTTGTTCGGTTACGGGGCGCATTGGATCGAAGCCTTGACTTTCTCGGCGGCGGCGTCGCCCCTGAGCGCCCGCAGCAGCGCCAGCCCGAACGGCAGGGCCACGCCCATGCCTTTGGCGGTGATGATGGTGCCGTCCTGCACCACTCCTTCTCCGGTGACAACAGCGCCCTTCATCTCGGATTCAAACCCGGGGAAGACAGTGGCTTTTTTTCCGGACAGCAGCCCCCGGCTTCCTAAAATGGAGGGAGCAGCGCAGATAGCGCCGATGAGCAGCCCGTTTTCCACGCAGTAGGAAAGGGCTTTCGCTACTGTTTGGTTAGCGGCGAGGTTCCGGGTCCCGGGCATTCCGCCGGGGAGCACGATGCCCTCCACCTCAGCGGAAAGCGTCACCTGAGAATCGTCTATATCGGCGCCGATCGGGATGCGGTGAGAAGAGCAGACCGAGCGCCCGCCAATCCCCACCGTGACCACGTCTACACCGCCCCGGCGCAGAATATCCACCGGCGTCAGCGCCTCGACTTCTTCACAGCCGTCGGCTAAAAACAAATATACCATTCCAACATCCTCCTTATCATTCAGAAGAATCTTTTACCATCATAATTATACCATCCTCCCTCCCGAATGTCAACAAACCAGCCAGCGTGACGCTGGACCCATATCCGGGGGATTCTCCCCCGGACCCCCTTCCGGGGCTTACAGTCAACGGGAACGCTAAAAGTCTT
>CACYCG010000090.1 GCA_902772855.1 uncultured Ruminococcus sp. | reverse complement strand
GGGGGGTCCGGGGGAACTCCCCCGGACCCGGGTCCAGCGTCACGCTGGCTTGACATATGGGCGAAAAAAAGTTAAAATATATGTTGTACCTGTTTGATGACAGGGGGCCTCTGGGAAGAGGAAAACGGCCGGGCTGCCGGCTGGCAGAAATGAGGAACATATACTATGGAAGCTACAGACACACTTTCCAGCGATAAGTTAGCAGACCTGTGTGAAGAATACCGCCGTCATAATGGCTTTAATGCGGAGGATTACCTTACCTACGGTGTTAAGCGGGGACTGCGGAATCCGGATGGGACCGGCGTGATGGCGGGACTGACCAATATCTGCAACGTGCACGGATTCCTGATCGCTGACGGCGAACGGATCCCCGATGAAGGGCGGCTGACCTACCGGGGCTATGACGTGAAGGACCTGATCAACGCCTGCATTCAGGAAGACCGCTTCGGTTATGAGGAAACCGCCTGGCTGCTGCTGTTCGGGGCGCTTCCCACACCGGCTCAGCTGGAACGGTTCAAAAGTATTTTAGGACAGTTCCGGGAATTGCCGCATAACTTTGCCGAAGATATGATCATGAAGCTCCCGTCCCGGGATATTATGAACAAACTGGCGCATTCGGTCCTCGGATTGTACGCCACCGATCCCAACCCGGACGATACCTCCATTGAAAACACCATGCGGCAGTCCATCCAGCTCATGGCCTCCCTGCCCACGATCATGACCTACGCCTATCAGGTCAAGCGCCGGGCCTTCGACCGGGAGAGTATGTTTTTCCACCCGGTGGACCTGACGCTTTCCACCAGCGAATCCATTCTGATGGCGCTGCGCCCGGATATGAAATACACCGACTCGGAGGCCAAGCTCCTTGACCTGTGCATGATCCTCCATGCGGAGCACGGCGGCGGCAATAACTCGACCTTTACCACCCGGGTGCTGTCTTCCTCCGGAACGGATACCTATTCGGCAATCGCGGCGGCTATCGGGTCGCTCAAAGGGCCCAGGCACGGCGGCGCCAATCTGAGGGTCCGCAGTATGATGAACGAACTGAAAGAGGCCGTTGCCGACTGGCAGGATGAAGAGCAGGTGTATCAGTTCCTTGCGTCGGTGGTCAAAAAAGAAAAAGGCGACGGGTCCGGGCTGATTTACGGTTTTGGCCATGCCATCTACACCCTTTCCGATCCCCGGGCGGTCATGCTGAAAGCTACCGCCGAAAAAATCGCAAAGGAAAAGGACATGATGCAGGAGTTTGACCTGTACCGTCTGGTGGAGCGGCTGACGCCCCGTGTGATGACGCAGGTGAAGCACAGCAATAAAGTGATATGCGCCAACGTGGATTTTTATTCCGGCTTTGTCTATGATATGCTCGGGATCCCCAGCGATATGTTCACCCCGCTGTTCGCCGTGTCCCGGATCGCCGGATGGTGCGCTCACCGCATTGAAGAAGTCACCTACGGCGGGAGGATCATTCGCCCGGCCTACCGTTCGATGGTGCATAGAAAAACCTATACGCCTCTGCAGGAGCGAACGGAATGAAAGGAGAGAGATCGACTATGAATATAAAAAAACTTATCGTCCCGGCGTGGCTGTTCGGGCTGATCGGACTGGCCGCTAAAGTGAGCTGCTCCGCCTGCACGGTGTTCGGAAACGGATTTTTCCTGTCCGAAACGGTCTGCAACGGGATTTTTGCGGGCTGCTTTGTGCTGGTGCTGCTGATAGGCGCCGTTTTGTCCTTTGCGGACCGGCGCACGGAGGTGTCGGCCCCGGTGACGAAAAATCCGGGAGCGGGCCTGTTCGGTATTCTCGCCGCCGCCGCCGTCATCGGCAGCGGAGTGATCGCCCTGATGAGCCGGACGGACTTCTCGCTGCTGACCTTCTGCGCAGATTTTGTGGGCGGATGTGTGCTGCTGTACCAGTCCTGCGGATTGCTGGCCGGAAAGAACAACGTTGAAAAAGTGCCGCTGCTGTCGCTGCTGCCGGTGCTGTGGTGCAGCGTTCGCATGGTGCTGCTGTTTTTCACCTACGCAAGAGTGTCCGTGCAGTCGATGGAACAGTTTGACCTGCTGGCCTATGCGCTGCTGGAGATGTTCCTGTTTTATCAGGCGATGTTCCTCTCGGAGATCAATCTGAATACGGCGGTGCGCCGCTGCCTGATCTACGGCAGTGCGCTGGTGCCCTGTGCCCTCGGTGCGGCCGGGGATATGCTGATCAAATCCTTCTCCGTTGTGCCGGAAGGCACCGTGGACAGCCACCTGCCCCAGCCCACCCTGTCCACCTACCTGCTGTGCGCTGTGTTCTTTGCCTTTGCCGGGTACGCCTTTTTCCTGATGCACGGCATTCGGCGGAATATGGTGGAGGTAGACCCGGAAGAAGAGGACGATGACGAGCCCGCCGCGCCGGTGCTGTCTATCGCCAAAGGCGACGCCGAAGAAGAGGAAGACCTCCCCGATCCCTTTTCACAGGCCATGACCTCCGATTCGGAAGGGTTTTCCGGTTCTCTCCTGAAATTTGACGACAGCGAAGCGCTCCCGGAGGAAAAACCCGCTCCCGCCGCCAAGCCGGAGGAAAAACCTGCTCCTGCCCCGAAGCCGGAGGGTAAACCCGCCCCCGCCCCGAAGCCGGAGGAAAAACCTGCCCCCGCCCCGAAGCCGGTGGTCAAGCCCGCACCTGCCGCCAAGCCGGAGGGTAAGCCCGCTCCCGCCAAGCCGGAGGGTAAGCCTGCCCCCGCCCCGAAGCCGGAGGGTAAACCTGCCCCCGCCCCGAAGCCTGCCCCGGCAGAGCCGGAATATACCGATTTGTACGGCAGCACCTCGTCCGGGTATGATGAGCTGATGGATATGCTCAATGCGATGGACCCCACAGACGAATAAGAACCGCTCAAAAAAATCAAGCCGGTCCGTTTTCAGGACCGGCTTGTTCTGTTTGTCGGGGGCTGCAAAGCGCATTCAGCGATGAGAGGACAGGAAGGCTTTTCCTTCCTCGGTGACGCCGGTGGCGGTAAACTCCAGCAGTTCGCTGCAGCCAAAGCGGGAAGTAGCCCGGACCAGTCCGTTCCGGCGCAGCAGCTCTAAAGCGATGCCGATGTCCCGCACCGAAAAGCGGCGGCAGGAGGAGGACCCGACCACCTCGTCAAAAGATACCGACGGCTGTTTTTTCAGGGCTTTGTCGATCGTTTTCAGTACCTGCACAGGGCAGGGGTCATGAATCTGCATGGCTGTCCCTCCCGATGGTTTGTCTGACCATCATCAATTCTTCCGGGACGATGCAGTTCGGAAAGGCGTTTTCCCGCACCTGCCGGATGCATTCGTCCAGCTCCATCCAGCGCACTTCGTCCACTTCTTCCGGCTGCAGACGAAACGCTTCTTCTTCCCGGTCTTCCCACAGCAGGAACACCCGGCTGACCTGCCGGTCGTGAAACGGCTCTCCGAAAAACACGGCGTCGGTGCAGATGACCCGGTCCCCGCAGTACACCAACTGCTGCTCCTGTGCCAGAACCCCTAACTCCTCCGACAGCTCCCGCAAAGCAGAGGGGACGTAGGTGTCCCCGGCGGGGATATGCCCGGCGCTGGAAATGTCGTACATCCCGGGAAAGGAGGATTTGGTGCGGGAGCGCTTTTGCAGCAGCACTTCTACGGTCCCTCCCTTTTTTCGCACCAGCCAAACGTGGGAGGTGCGGTGGCGGATCCCTTTTTGGTGGGCCTCCCGGCGCTCCACCGACCGCCCGGTCGGGGTGCCGGTTTCGTCTACTTCATCGAGCCATTCTTCTGTCATAAGGGCGGCTCCTTTCTGATTTGAGTCCGCCGCAGAGAGCGCAGGACTTCTTTTTGTTCCGGCGATATCCGGAAGCTCTCCACCGCTTTTTGGATCGTCATGCGGTGCACTTCGTCGCTGAGAGACTGCTCCCGCAGCAGGGCAAGGACAGGCTCCGGCTGTTTGCATAAAGCGGCGGCAAAATACCATGCCTTCATTTTCTGCAGATAGGGGTCTTCTTCCGGGACCGCTGCCACCATCTCCGGAAAGGCGGGGTCGAAACTGTCGGTGAGAAAATGGTCCATGAGCTGTTTGATGGCAAAGCGCCGGGCATAGACTCCGGGGGAAGAAAGCCATTCCTGCAGGACGGGCAGCAGTTGTGGCCGGTGACGCCGGAAAACGGCGGGGGTCATCTGGTCGCAGGTGGCCCAGTTGTCCACATAGGGGAGAAACAGCCGCAGGGCGCAAAGACAGCGCTCAAAGTCCTTTTCCCGGGAGATCCGGAAGGCATGGAGCTGGTTTTCCTCAAAATAGCCGTGGGGCAGGTCCTCAAAATAGGCGGGAGCGGCGGGGGAGACGGAAAGCTCCCGGGCATAGTTCCGCAGGGCGGGGGTACGCACGCCGATGATGGTTTCGGGCGGGACCGTGGGGATGAGTTTTTGCTGAAAACGGCGATAGGCGGGGTCCTGATGGTCCCACAGCCAGCGCCGAACCTCTTCTTTCATCAGGCTGCCTCCTTTGCCGCTGCTCAGCGGGCATCATTTGAAATACCCTTCTTTAATGAGCAGCTCCAGCACCCTCGCTTCGCGGAGGATCATGGTTTTGTCCTTGGGGCCGTGGTCTTTTCCCAAATTGGTGCCAATGGCCTGCAGGGGGGACATATATTCCAGCGTAAAGCGTTCTGCCGCTTCGTAGCCGTCTAATTTCTGTGCGGCGCCCTGTTCCTCCGTCTGGCAGAAATAATAGTAGTTGTCCTGAATAAACCGCTCTGTCCGATCCAAAACGCCCCGCTGCACCCGATGGACACAGCCGTATTCCCGGATGCTCTGCGGGATGACCGTCAGGCCCGCTTCTTCCCGGGTTTCCCGGATGAGGGCCTGCAGGGGGTCTTCTCCCGGTTCGATGCCGCCGCCGGGGAACTTGTAGTAATCGTATTTCAGGCTGTGGATCAGGGCGATTTTTTTGCCTGTTATGATGATGCTTCGGGCGGAAGGGCGCACGGTGGTATGGGTGCAGGCGTCATGGTCGCCGGTGTCAAGTGTGAATAAACAGCGCATGGTTTTTTCCTCCTGTCGGCTGTGCTGCGGACTTCAGTCAAAATGATATTCCGCCGTGACCAGGGGGCGAAGGGCCGACAGCAGGGCATTTCCGCCCTGTTCAGCGATGACCCGGCTAAGCACTCCGTCCAGCGGCAGATCTTCATCGCCGGGCTTGTACACCTTCTCCCGCAAAGCGGCGGCGTCCTTGAACTCAAAATGAGAATCTTCCGCAAGCTCCCGGTCAAGGGAAAATCCGTCCACGGTCCCGTCCGGGAGAAGGAATACCGACAAAAACCAAATCCGCTCTTTGTCAAGCAGGATCCGGAGCCGCCATTTTTCGGTGACGGAATCAAACCAGGCCCGTCTTCCGCCGATGCCTGGTTCCATCGCCTTTCCCTGCAGCGCCTGCACGGTTTTTAGCGAATATTCTTGCTGTGCTTTCATAAAATACCCTCCTTGTTGTTGATGATGACCGGCTTGTTGGCGGCCGTTTCAGACGGTGCCGTGCTGCCGGAGATAGTCTCCGCAAATCGGTTCAATGACCGCCCGGGCTTCCCGCACCGGAACGGGCAGAACGCAGGCGGCCGCATGGAAATGCCCTCCGCCGCCCAGAGAGCGGCAAATTTCATCAGCGGACAGGCGGCCTTTGGTGCGGAAGGAGCAGCGGGTGGTCCCGTCCGGCAATTCCCGAATGGTGACGCCGATGAGCACCTCTTCCACCCGGTCGATAAAGGAATTGATCCCCTCCAGCTCGCAGTCCTGAATGTCCGCTTCTGCCAGGTCCTGCAGGGTGATGAGGCCGGTCAGGACCAGCCCGCCGCAGGTGTAATGAAAACTGTTTTGCAGCTTTTCTTCCAGTGCCAGCCGCTGCCGGGAGCGGAGAAACATAGTCTTCCGGGCGATCCCGACAATATCCGCCCCATAACCGGCCAGCGCCGCAGCGGTCTGAAAGGATTGCTGCGTGGTGTCGTCCGTGCGAAAGCACATGGTGTCCGTCACCAGCGCCAAAAACAGCAGGTCGGCCATTTCCTTTGTCACCGTCACGCCCATTTCTTCAATCAGCTTCAGGATGATTTCCGAGCAGGCGCCGGCGGTGTCTTCTGCGTAGGTGTACTTTGCCGGTACCGAATTGTGCAGGTGGTGGTCGATGCAGAAGGCAAACGGCAGAGCGCCGAAGGAGCCGAGGCGGTCGGGGGAAGAGGCGTCCACCGCGATGTTCAGCGGACTTTCGGGGGAATCCTCCCGCAGCCTTTCCGCAAAGGGCAGGTAAGGCCCGGGCACGGGGTAATCCCCGGCAACTGCGCACGCTTTTCCGATCGACTGCAGCGCCATCGCCAGGGCATAGGCGCTGCCGATGCAGTCCCCGTCCGGCCGGATATGATATACGATCCGGTACGGGCCCTGTTCTTTCAGAAGGGCAGCCATCTGCCGCAGGGTCACTTGAGCCATAGGGTCGTCCTCCTTGTCGTTCCGGCAGCCGTTACGCGGTCTCGGGGCCGAGGGTCGGGTTTCCCCACAGAGAGTCGAGCAGTTTTTTCGCCATCTCCCATTCCTCGTCGCTTTGAAGGGGTATCGGCTGGATAGATTCGGCGTCCGGGTCGTAGGTGCCGGCAAAGATCCTTTTGACCCTATGATGGGCAAAGGTATTGTCTGTGAAGATGATGTAATGCTTCGTCATCTCCGGATTCTGAAAGGTGAAAAGAACTTCGTACAGGCGCTCTGCGCCGTATTGATTACGCAGGATAAAGGTTTCGGGGTTTTTTGTCGTAAATCCTTTTTTCATTTCTTCTGTTATTTCAATCATGGCAAGCACTCCTTTTTTGTTGTCTGTGAGACCGGCGGGCCGGTCCTGTTACGGTTCGGGGATGGCCTTTCGGACCTGCAGGGCCAGGCGGAACATCCCGAGAGAATGATTAGCGCTTTCGAGGCCGTCGGAGAGATACGTTTCTCCGCCCAGCAGATCGCCCGTGACGAGAAAACTGTACAATTCCACCCCCTGAAAATTGCACACGGCCTGCAGTCCGGCCGCTTCCATCTCTACGGCGATGCAGCCGTCCCGCTTTCGCTTTTCCACGGCTGTTTTCGTTTCCCGGTAGGGGGCATCGGTGGTCCAGATCTTCCCTTTCGTGTACGGCACGCCGAGGCGGTCGAAGCATTGGGAAAGGAAGGAACTGTTTTTGAGGAGAATGGTGTCCGCCGGGGGAGCGTAATGATAGGACATTCCCTCATCCCGGAAGGCTTCGGTGGGGACAATGACCTTTCCCTGCGTGGCTTCCCGGTCGAGCGCTCCGCAGGAGCCGAAGATGATGAGGTGCCTGATGCCGGTTTGCCACTGCATTTCGATGACTTCGTTCCCCGCCCCGCAGGAGCCGATGGACGACAGATAGAAAATCGTCTTTTTGCCGTGGAATTCGATGAGAAAGAGGGGCTTCTCTCCGTTGACTGAACGGAGCTGGCCCACCGGCTCATGGGGAAACTGCTCCAGAACGCGGCGGAAGATCTCATGCGAAAAGGTCGCAATAGCGGTGCCGCAGATCGTTTTCCGCTCTCCGAAGAATGCCTGCGGAGAAAACAGGGACTCCCGTTCCTCCTGATATGCTTCTGTGATCATGTTGTGCCTCCTCCTGAACTGATGGTTCCATTATACCACATTTTTTTCGTTTCCGGTAGGGCTTTTCTCATTTCTTTTTGAAGTCTTACGGGAGAAAGATGCCAACTTTTTCCGAGGGGAAATCTCAGAAAAAGTATGGACTTCCGGATATCATGATGGTATAATGACCCATAACAGAATATTTTGTATCGGAGGTATTTGCATGAAAAAACATTTTCTGAAAAAGGCTCTGTCTGTGACGCTCGCTCTGACGATGGCGGCCGGGGCTTCCTGCTTTTTGACGATGAGCGCTCAGGCACAGGAGCCCGGCGTGTCTATCGCCTATGCCCAGAAGCTCAGCAATAAGGCGGTCCTTTCTGCTTCCACCATCACCAAGGGAGAATCCGTGACCGTGAGAGCTGCCGCCGATGGCGGGTCGGGCGCCGGATATGCCTACCGCATCGCCTACAAAAAACAGTCCAGCTCCAGTTGGACGACCCTGCAGGATTACAGCACCAACGCTACCCTGACAATCAAACCGGCTTCCGTTGCCGATTATGAGGTGATGGTCCGGGCGAAGGACAGCAACGGCACCGTAGCGGTCAAAAAAATGGTGCTGCACGTTCTCGCACCGGTGAAAAACACCTCTTCTCTGTCCAGCACCACGATCGCCCTCGGGGAGTCTTCTGCGGTGACGGCGGCTGCGTCCGGCGGTTCGGGCGGGTTTACCTATTCGGTGATTTACAAAAAGACCACCGATTCCAAGTGGACGACTAAACAGTATTACAAAACCAACACGACCGTTACCCTTGCCCCCACCGAAGCGGCAGATTATTCCGTCTGCGTGAAAGCTAAGGATAGCCGGGGAACGATGGTGAAGAAAACCTTTACCCTGCACGTTGTTGCGGACCAGACCGCAAAGGAAATTCAGGAAGTGTTCCGCCTGACTAACGAGGAGCGGAAAAAAGAAGGTAAATCGGCCCTCAAACAGGACCCCAAGCTGATGCAGGCGGCTGCGAAGAGAGCGCAGGAAATTACGGAAGAGTTTTCCCACACCCGCCCGGATGGAACCTCCTGCTTTACCGTGCTGGATGAGTACAGCGTGTCCTGGTGGGCGGCTGCGGAGAATATCGCCTACGGACAGTCTTCTGCGGCTGCGGTGATGAACTCCTGGATGAACTCCTCCGGCCATAAGGAGAATATCCTCAAAGCAAACATGACCCACATCGGCATTGGCCTGTATATCAAGAACGGCAGAAAATACTGGGTCCAGCTTTTCGCACAGGAATAAACGGCAGACAGCGCTGTCCGGCAGTATTTATCCGATTTGTATAGAAACAGAAAATAATACGGATTGTATCTTTTTCTGAACCGCTGCCGGACAGGAACCAGTACAAATAATTACAGCCCGTATATCTTTCAAAAGGATATACGGGCTGTAATTTTTATAAAAGAGCCTTTCAGGGGAAGGGGTCAAAGCGGCCCCGGTCGGTCAGGGGGGTGTAGCATTCGGGGCGGCGGTCCCGGAAGAGGCCCCAGCTAAAGCGCATCTCGCCGATGGCGTCGAGATCGTAGGAAGCGGTGAGAACGGTTTCTTCCTGCCGCCCGGCCTGTGCGATCAGGCCGCCGGTTTCGTCGGTCAGGAAGGAGGAGCCGTAGAAGCAAAGCGAGGAAGACTGCCCGCCGTTTTCCGGGGAGGGCTCCACGGTTTCGGTGCCGAAGCGGTTGGCGGCGATGACGGGAATGATATTGGCGGCGCTGTGCCCCTGCATACAGCGGCGCCAGTGGGGCATACTGTCTACTTCTAAAATCGGCTCCGAGCCGATGGCGGTGGGGTAAAACAGCAGCTCGGCCCCCATGAGCGCCATGCAGCGGGCAGCCTCCGGGAACCACTGGTCCCAGCAAATGCCCACGCCGATGGTCCCGAAACGGGTTTTCCACACCTTGAAGCCGGTGTCGCCGGGGGTGAAATAAAACTTTTCCTGATAATAATGGTCGTCCGGGATATGGGTTTTCCGGTAAAGCCCGAGCATTTGTCCATCGGCGTCGATGACGGCGACGGTGTTGAACACTTCGTTGATATGCCGTTCGTAAAAGCTGATGGGCAGCACGACGCCCAATTCCTTGGCCACCTGACAAAAGCGCCGCACGGCCGGATTTTCGGAAACGGGCAGGGCCAGGCGGTAGCAGCCGTAATTGCGTTCCTGACAGAAATAGAGGTTTTCAAACAGCTCCGGCAGCAGGATGATCCGGGCGCCCATGCCGGCGGCTTTTCGCACCAGCGCTTCCGCTTTGCGAAGGTTTTCTTCCGGGTTTTTCGTCATCGACATCTGCACGGCTGCAGCGGTTACGGTCCTCATGGGTTCATTTCTCCTTTCCGACAGCAGGGATCTGCTGGGTGATACAGTGGATATTGCCGCCGCCGAGGAGGATATCCCTGGAATCAATGGGGACGATCTCCCGCCCGGGGAAGCATTCGGCCAGCACGGACAGGGCGGTGCGGTCGTTCGGGTCGCCGAACTGCGGGCACAGCACGCCGCCGTTGGCGATGTAGAAATTGACGTAGGAAGCCGCCAGCCGTTCGCCGGGGGTGCGGGTGGGTTCTCCGTCCATCGAGTCCAGCCCCTCGCATTGTTCAGAAGTCACGGTGATGGGGGAAGGCAGGGGGAGTTTGTGCACAGTCAGGGGCCTGCCGGCGGCATCGCAGGAGGCGTTCAGAATGGACAGACATTCCTGCGAAATGGCGTATTGAGGGTCGTTCCGGTCATTGGTCCATGCCAGCACCACCTCTCCCGGGGCGGTGAAGGCGCAGATGTTATCCACATGGCCGTTGGTTTCATCGTGGAAAATGCCCCGCTTCAGCCAGATGATTTTTTGGACGCCCAGCGTGCGGCGCAGCATTTCCTCAATTTCCTCCCGGCTCATGCCGGGGTTGCGGCCGGGGCTGAGCAGACATTCCTCCGTGGTCAGGAGGGTGCCCTGCCCGTCTGTGTGGATGCTCCCGCCCTCTAAAATGAAATGGCGGCAGTCGTAGGTGTCCCGCTCCAGCAGGTCGCAGAGCTTCCGGGCCATTTTATTGTCCCGGTCCCAGGGGAAGTACAGCCCGTCCACCAGCCCGCCCCAGGCGTTGAAGCCCCAGTCGATTCCCCGGATCTCCTGCCCGTTGGTCACAAAGGTGGGGGCCACGTCCCGGGCCCAGGAATCGTCGGAGCTCATTTCCACCACCCGCACGCAGGGGGGGAGCATTTCCCGGGCGGAATCGTAATCCTCCCTTCGGGCGCACACCAGCACCTTTTCCCAGCGGGAAATGGCGGTGATCAGTTTTTGAAAAGCCCTGCGGGCCGCATAGGCTCCGTTTTGCCACGAATCCCGGCGGTGGGGCCAGATCAGGATACAGCCCTCATGCCGCTCAAACTCCGCCGGCATCCGAAACCCGTCCTCCGCCGGGGCAGAATGAAGTATACGCATTCTCATCTTCCTTTCTTATGGATCCCCTCCATTATACCACACTTTCCGCCTTTTGGAAACCATCGGCAGCCAGCGTGACGCTGGACCCGGGTCTGGGG
>CACYCG010000089.1 GCA_902772855.1 uncultured Ruminococcus sp. | reverse complement strand
TCGGAAGCATCAGCAGAGGACAGCAAAGCAGAATCTTCTGCGGAAGAAAGCAGGAAGGACATCCCCGAAACCCCGGCCAGCAGCTTTGAATATGAAGCAAATGATGACGGCGGGATGACGATTACAAAGTTCATAGGCAGTGAAACCGAGGTCGGCATACCTTCAGCTATCGAAGGAAAACCTGTGACAAGCATTGGAAAGGGTGCGTTCTTGAACTGCTCCTCCCTGACCAGTGTAATCATCCCCGACAGCGTGACAAGCATTGGAAATAGTGCGTTCTACATTTGCTCAGCACTTAAAAGCATCACCATCCCGGGCAGCGTAACAAGCATTGGAGAAAATGCGTTCCATTACTGTGCATTACTTACCGGGATAACCATCCCCGACAGTGTAACAAATATCGGAAATAATGTGTTCGAAGGCTGCACAGGACTTACCAGCGTAACCATCCCCGGCAGCGTGACAAGCATTGGAAATGGTGCGTTCAAAGGCTGCACAGCACTTATCAGCATCACTATTCCCGGCAGCGTGACAAGTATTGGAAATGGTGCGTTCTACGGCTGCGAAGGACTTACCAGCATCACTATCCCCGACAGCGTGACAAGCATTGGAGATATTGCGTTCTACGGCTGCACAGGATTTACCAGCATCACCATCCCTGACAGCGTGACAAGGATTGGATATGATGCGTTCCAAGACTGCACCGCCCTGACCAGTGTAACCATTCCCGACAGCGTGACAACCATTGAAGCTGGCGCGTTCAAAGGCTGCACCGAGCTTACCATCAGCGGCAAAGCCGGCTCGGAAGCCGAACACTATGCAAATGAAAACACGATACCTTTCAAAGCGATTTGATCACCGACCCGACCGGCAGACACAGCTCTGCCGGTTTTGGTTTTTCTGAAGAAGAAGAAATTCTTGACAATTCTTCTGAAGTTGTAGTATGATAGAGCTATGTTTTTTTACTTTATCGGAGGGTTGTCCTATGACGAAAAAACCGTTTATTACCAAGCAGCAGGCGGAGGAAATCATTCGCAGTTTTCCTACGCCATTTCATATTTACGACGAAAAAGCCATCCGTCAGAATGCACGGGATCTGTACAAGGCGTTTGCCTGGAACAAGGGATTCCGGGAGTATTTTGCGGTGAAGGCCACGCCGAACCCCTCTATTCTGAAGATCCTTCAGCAGGAGGGCTGCGGAACGGACTGCTCCTCTATGGCGGAACTGGAAATGAGCCGCCGCTGCGGGTTTGAGTTTCCCACGATCATGTTTTCGTCCAACGACACCCCGGCGGAAGAGTTCCGGTTTGCCCGGGAGATCGGCGCCATCATCAATTTAGACGATATTACCCACATCGACTTTCTGAAAGAAACCTGCGGCATTCCGCAGACCATTTCCTGCCGGTTCAATCCGGGCGGGTATTTTTCCGTTTCCAATGCCATCATGGATAACCCCGGCGACGCCAAATACGGCATGACCCGGGAGCAGATCAAAGAAGCCTACGCCCGTCTGCGGGAAGAAGGCGTCACCTGCTTCGGCCTGCACGCTTTTCTGGCCAGCAACACCGTTTCCAACGACTATTACCCCACGCTGGCAGGCATCCTGTTTTCACTGGCGGTGGAAATCAAGCAGGAACTGGGCATTTCGCTGAGCTTCATCAACCTTTCCGGCGGTATCGGCGTTCCCTACACGCCCGACAAGGAACCCAATGATATTTTTGCCATCGGGGAAGGCGTGCGCCGGAAGTTTGAAGAGATCCTCGTTCCCGCCGGTCTGGGAGAGGTGAGCATCTACACAGAGCTTGGCCGCTATATGCTGGCTCCCTTCGGACATCTGGTGACAACGGCCATCCATGAAAAACATATCCATAAAGAATACATCGGCGTGGACGCCTGTGCGGTCAACCTCATGCGTCCGGCTATGTACGGGGCTTACCACCACATTACCGTGCTGGGCAAGGAGGACGCCCCTGCGGACCATGTCTATGACGTGACCGGCTCGCTGTGCGAAAACAACGACAAGTTCGCCATCGACCGGGCCCTTCCCAAAATTGACAAAGGCGATATTCTCGTCATCCACGACACCGGCGCTCACGGCTTTGCGATGGGCTACAACTACAACGGCAAGCTGAAAAGCGCAGAACTCCTGCTGCGGGAAGACGGTTCGGTGACGGAGATCCGCCGGGCGGAAACCGTGGAGGATTATTTCGCTACCCTGCAGGGATTCTGGGATGTGATCGGATAAAATGCCGGCAGTGCGGCGCAGGGGGGTGAGGTCATGTTTCAAGACAAGCGGTTTGAAGTGAAAGAAAAAGAAAGCTTGTTTTCCGTCTCCACAAAGGTGATCGTTGACAGAGAGACCGGCGTGAATTATCTTTATGTATCGGAAGGGTACGGCGGCGGTTTGACGGTCCTTGTAGATGAAAACGGCAAGCCGATCGTAACAAAGTAAAATTGAAAAGCAGGCGCAAAACGGCAGAAGCCTTTCGTTGAGAAGGACGTCTGCCGCTTTCTATTCATCAGGCGCAAGCTCAGGCAGGGCACGGAAATCAATTTTCAAAATAGGAATGAAAACGCCTCTGGCCGCTGAGGGCGGCGGCGGGAACCTGATGCAGCCGGTCAGAAGGGGGTCCGGGGGAGAATCCCCCGGATATGGGTGCAGCGTCACGCTGCCCGCCGGGGGCGGCTTAATGAATAATGAATGATGAATAGTGAATAATAATCTCGTGCTTGAGGTTGTTCTTGTGGTTTTCGTTTTTCTGAAGGGCAGCTTCTCCGTATAAAGGGCAGG